>JAJKIB010000424.1 GCA_021154745.1 Mycobacterium sp. | reverse complement strand
GGTTCTCGACCTGAGCCTGGCGCCGGGCACTTTCGTCAACGAGCAGTCACTCGCCGACGAGCTGGGTCTTGGGCGAATGCCCGTGCGAGAGGCGCTGGCCCGGCTCGCAAAGGATCGGTTCATCACCATCGTTCCCCGACGGGGAATCCTCGTCACCACCCTGACCTTGGATGACGTGCTAGACATGTTCGAGGCGCGGGAAGCCATCGAGTGCGGTGTCGCCTACATTGCGGCCACTCGGGCAAGCAACGAAGATCTCCGTGCTCTTCGAACGCTCGTCGAGACCGTGGACCAGGCGCGGGTCACTGCCGACTCCGAACAATTCCTCAAAGACGACCACGCGGTGCACACGTTTCTGGTGCACATGATCCGGAATCCGCTGCTTCAGTATGCCGCCGACCAGCTCCTGCTCCATACGCTGCGATTCTGGCGACTCTATTGGAAAAACCTGCCGCCAAAGACCGAGGCGATGCTCTCCCACGCCGAGCTGTTGGCCGCGCTTGCGGACCACGATCCAGTAAAGGCGGAGCAAGCGATGCGCGATCACCTACAGAAATCGCGACAACTCGTCCAACTCCTGTTCTGACATTCCGGCTCACACGTCATAGGTTTGCCGGTCGGCCCCGGCGTAGACGAACGACTGGTAGATGTCAGCGGAGTTGAACTTCTTCGCTTTGGCCACACCTGCGCCCCCTGAGCCACCGCATACGCCGACCTACCTCGATCTGGCTGGCCGCCGCCACAGGTTCTACCGTTTTTCATTGCTGTGCCGACGTTTTCAGCGTTCCACGCCGAATTGACATCGAAGGCTCGTATGCATTTTCGGCTGGCACGAAGCGCAGGTTGTTGGCTCCGCCAAACCACTGCGCCGAATAACTGGTTCAGCAGGTGGGACAGGCGCTGGGTCGTGCAGATGCGCTGCTTGCACCCACCGACACGCCGTTATTATCAGGCAATTCAGCAGGGGGTTCGGATGCAGTTTCAGAAGGGGGAAGAGTCGCATCTAGCCGCCGCGCTAGCGTCTTCTGTGAGAAGCAAGCGACCAAGGGGGTGAACGGGTGTCTGATGGCGTCGACACCGGCGACTTTCGCGCGCAGCAGCGCTCTACCGAACCAACTGGGGTGCCAGAGCGACCCACTGGGGTGCCAGAGCGCCCCGACGCGGGGCCGGAGCAGGGCAATCGAAGTAGCCCTGTTAGGCCGCAGCCCAGCGACCCGGGTACATACACCGGCAGACATGCCGCAGCGCCGCTGGAGCCGACCACGGCCACCCCGCCAGCCGAGTTCCCGCAGCCTGTGAACCAGGAGCAGATGGATCCGGAGTCGGTGGCCGCGCACCGCGCGCCGCGCACGTCGGACGACCTATCCGCCGCAGAAGTGTTGCGCCCGACCAAGCCGCCGCCGTCATCAGGCTGGCGGAAGTGGCTGTATCTCGCCTCATTCAGGCTGATCAATGTCGGTGACAGCCCACGGGTGGCCCACCGCAACAGTCTTGCCGCGCGTGTCAACCGGCCGCTGGCGGGTTGCTACCGCATCGCGCTGCTATCGCTCAAGGGCGGTGTAGGCAAGACAACCGTTACCGCCACACTGGGCGGTACGTTCGCCTCGATTCGCGGCGATCGGGTGGTGGCCGTCGATGCCAACCCCGATCGCGGCACGCTGAGCGCGAAGGTGCCGGCGGAAACTCCTGCGACCGTGCGCCACCTGCTGCGCGACGGCGACCGCATCGAGCGCTACATGGACATGCGGCGCTATACCTCGCAGGGATCGAGCCGATTGGAAGTGCTGGGTTCCGAGAACGATCCGGCGGTCTCCCAAGCGTTCGGCGCCGAGGACTACACCCGCACCCTTGACATCCTGCAGCGCTTCTACACCCTGGTGCTCACCGACTGCGGTACGGGGCTGATGCACTCGGCCATGTCGGCGGTTCTGGCCAAGTCCGACGTGCTGGTCGTGATCTCCTCAGGATCGGTCGACGGTGCGCGCAGCGCGGCGGCGACGCTGGACTGGCTGGACGCGCACGGACACGAGGACATGGTCCGCAATTCGATTGCCGTTATAAACGCGGTCCGCCCGCCCTCCGGCAAGGTTGACATAGAGAAAATCGTCGGCCACTTCGAGGGGCGGTGCCGGGCCGTCCGGCTTATGCCGTTCGATTCTCATCTGGAGACAGGGGCGGAGATCAGCCTCGATGAGCTGAATCGGCAGACACGGGATGCGTTAATCGATCTCGCGGCTGTGGTGGCCGACGGCTTCCCTGGCGCGGGCCGACGCCACATGCCCGCGTAGCGGCTGCGGGGTGTTGCCCTTGGGCGGCCGACCCACCCGCCCGGTGCGCTAATCGTTCTCCCACACGTAGCCAGCCGGGTGACGGCGGTGGCGCGGGCCGGCGCGGTGCTGGTTGCCGAATCCGCCCGTGATGCAATCGGTTCCGCTGCCGTCTTCACCTGGTCGTTCGCGGGTGCGCGGCACCTCAAGGGCGTCAAGGGAGAGGTGAGGCTGTACCGCGCCCGCGCGGCGAATTGTGAATAGTACGTTTGTATTGTGGTGGCAGACGTCGATATCGAGGCGTTGGGTCTGCTTCACGGCCTCGAGGGTGACGCGCGCCGAGAACGCGCTGACCTGATCGCGTGGCTGCTCGACCGCGGCTTTACGATCGAGCAGATCAGCGGGTCGCCTGCCGCACCGTTGTTGCTGCCCGCGCACCGAGTGTTCGGCGACGACGGAACTTACGTGTCGGCGCGCGATCTGTGCGAATCGACGGGAATCGAACTGGAGTTGCTGGAGCGCATCCAGCACGCGATGGGGCTTCCGAGGGTCGACGATCCCGACGCGGCCGTTCTGCTGCGAGCTGACGCTCAGGCCGCGGCGCGCGCCAAGTTCTTTCTGGATTTGGGCATCGATCCGGACGACGCGGTCGCAGTCATGCGGGTGGTAGTGGAGGGTCTGAGCCACGCCGCCGCGATCATGCGTGAGGCTGCCCTGAAAACCCTGCTTCGGCCCGGCGCCACCGAGATCGAGCTGGCTCAATCGTCGGAGGCACTGGCGCGTAGGGCGGCGCCGATGGTTGGGCCGCTGATGGAAGACCTACTGCTGCTTGAGATTCGGCATTCGTTCCAAACCGAAGCGGTGACTGCCGCCGAACGCGCCGCTGGGACGCTTCCTGGGGCCCGCCAGGTGACGGTCGCGTTCGCCGACGTCGCCGGATTCACCAGACTGGGAGAGGCATCGCCGCCCGAGGAACTCGAGAACGTTGCCAGCCGGCTCACCGAACTTGCCCACGACGTGGCCGGGGGGCCCGTGCGGTTCATCAAGTCGATCGGCGACGCGGTGATGTTCGTCGGCGCCGACGCTGCCCCCTCCTGGATGCCGTGCTGGACCTCGCTGCGCGTGGCGATGCGCATGGCTTGCCCCGCTTGAGGATTGGCGTCGCGTCCGGATTGGCGGTCAGCCGTGCGGGTGACTGGTTCGGCAGTCCCGTCAACTTGGCAAGCCGCGTGACAAGCGCCGCACGCCCCGGAACGGTGCTCGTCGCAGAGTCCGCCCGTGACGCGGTCGGTGGCGCATCACGCTTCGAGTGGTCGCCGGCCGGCGTACGACGCCTGAAGGGCGTTACGGACGAGGTCAAGCTTTTTCACGTGCGACGTCAAACGAATTGACTTCTGTCGTCGGTCATTCCACGCCGCGGGTGCCCACGGTGAGGTCGTCCTGTAGCGGAAGGCACGGACGTTGCGCGGCTTTGGGAAGCGTTTGTTCACAGGGGTTTCGGTTGTGGATAAGGTCGCCGGGTGTCGGGGCGGCGATACTGCTAGAACCAACCGGCTGTGCGGGATCTCGATTCCGCCGGAGCTCGACGCCCGGTTGACGAGTATCCGAAGGCTAGGGGATAAGTGTTCCCGATGGCGGGCGGCTTCAACGTGGGCCTTATTCCTCGGCTGTTCCAGCGGAAGGTATGACGTGATAGCTGTAGCGCCATTCCATTTCGGAGCCAGACGAGCCGGGGGCGGGTCGCGATCCGTGGAGATGCACGAACGAGATCCGCTCACCGCTACTAATTTGTGATTGAGCCTTTCGCTCCGCTAGTGCCTTCACCTCAACAGGGCTCACGCCAGCCGGCACCGTTAGCGTGTCGTGCCGCACTTCTGAAGCATTGCCCATGCCGCCATGGTGTAGCTAATCACTGGGTTCGCTTTTCCACAGCACGCGACCACTCGCAACCGTGATCGACCCGTAGTAGATCTGGGATCCCGTCGAACTCATCGTGATGCTTACCCGTGTCATTGGAATCGCTTAATACTCAACCCGACGGCCTGAACGAAACCCTCACCGCCGTCGACGATTAGTCGCGCTTGTCGTGCCGCTCGACCGCGAAGCCGATATTTTTATGCTGGGCGGCGCCACGGTGCCATAGGGTCAACTGGTCGGGGCAGCGCTCAAGAACACCAAACGGAATCTGCCGATTTGTATCTCGTCGCCGTAGGCCAGGATCGCTGATTCGACAGGTCGACGGTTGACATAGGTTTTGTTGAGGCTGCCGGTGTCCACGACCCGGTGTTGTCTGTCTTCGATTCGAAACTCGGCGTGTCGTCGGCTGACGGTTATGTCGTCGAGGAGGATGTCGCTGCCCGGAAGTCGCCCGGCGGTTGTGACGGGTCGATTCAACAAGAAGCGGGCACCAGCGTTGCGTCCGCGTTGGACGACAAGCAGTGCCGAGCCGGTGGGTAGCTCCTCAGTCGCCATCTCGGGCTCGGCCGCACCGGACGGAGTTTCGAGCTCGTCGTCCAGGTCGAAGGGAAAAGCCGAAGTGTCTTGCCCGCTGCCGCCATCGGCGTTCTGTTGGTGTTGGTCGTCACGAGAGCTCACGCGCGTCCGACCTCCTACTCGTCGTGTTACCGCGCGGCACCATGATGGTCGCATTGAATGAATACCCCGGCGCGGACCTTGCCAACCAGCAGAAACCTCGTTCTTGGACTGGGGCGTGTACTTCACGAGGGCGGTACCTGCGGAGGGTGTGGACGACTTGCGCTCACACCTCGAGGTTCGTTATCCGTCGGTGAGCCCATCGCGCAGCTGCGCGAGCGCCTGGGCGAGCAGACGCGAGACATGCATTTGTGACACCCCGATCCGGGTGGCGATCTGGCTCTGGGTCAGCGACTCGAAAAAGCGAATCACAAGTACTGCACGTAGGCGGGGCGACAGTGCTTCGATAAGTGGCCGAACACACTGGCGATTCTCGATCAGAGCGAAATTGCCGTCGAGAGCACCAACCGTTGCCGCGAACGGAACGGGATCGCCACCGGTCTTGTCGTCTTGTGGCCTGTGCAACGACAACGCCGAATAGGCGCGCCCGGCGAGAGTGGCTTCAACCACGTCGTCGCGGGGCAATCCGAGATGACTGGCCAGTTCGCTCACGGTCGGTGCGCGGCCTCGTAGCTGATGCCCTGCGAGTCGAAGACGACGGTCGCCTGGTACATATCGATCTGCACCTGGGTCATAGCGCGCGGTCGGTCAGTGAGCCGCAGCGCCGTATTCATTCGTAAAGTTTTTGGTTTCGAAGCAAACCGGCCAAATCACCGACCACAGTTTCATGCTCGGCGGGAATTTGGCGTCAGTCGCTACGACCCCCTGATTGCCTCAGCGCATGCCCGCGTTCGACATCCTTATCCTCGGCAGCGACGTTCTTGTCGACGACCCGGGTGTCCTTGAGAGGTAGCCGAATATCCTCCTCGGCGGGTATCCCGGCTTGCAGCTGGCGAGCGCGCTCTAGCTCGGCGTCTAATTCGGCGCCAAAGAGCAGCGCCAAGTTGATGATCCACAGCCACAGCAAGAACACGATGACCCCGCCGAGCGTGCCGTAAGTCTTGTTGTAACTACTGAAATTGGCCACATATACGCCAAACAGCACCGACGCGACCATCCACGCCAGGATCGCGACCGCGGCGCCGATGCTGATCCAGCGGAACCTCGGCTGCTTGACGTTCGGCGTCACGTAATACAGCACCGCGACAGCGAGGATGACCAGCGCCAGAATCACCGGCCACCGAGCGATCGTCCACGCAGTGACCAAAGCTTCGCCGACCCCGAGGGCGTCGCCGACCGCCGTGGCCACCGGACCGCTTACCGCGAGCATCACGGCGGCGGCCGCGACCGTCACCAGGCCGGCCAGGGTCAGCAACAGTTGGACCGGACGCAGTTTCCACACCGGCCGGCCCTCGTTGATCTCATAGATTCGGTTCATCGCCCGCCCGAACGCGCCGACGTATCCCGATGCCGACCACAATGCCCCTGCCACGCCGACCATCAGAGCCAAACCCGCCGTTGGCGATTGGACAAGTTGGCCGATCGGCTCGCGCAGCGTGTCGACCACCTGCGCGGGCAACAGATCATCCGCGATGCCGAGCACCGCCTCGGTGGTGCTGCGGCCCCGCCCGAAGACCCCAAGCAAAGACACCACCACGAGAAGAGCGGGAAACAGCGACATCACCGCGTAGTAGGTGAGCGCCGCGGCCAGGTCCATGCACTGGTCCTGAGTGAACTCGCGGGCCGTCTTGCGAAGCACATACAACCGTGACGATCCGGTGAGATCGGTGGGCGAATCAGGTTTACGCGGATCGTCCGGGTCGGGCGCACAAGTTTCGGCGTCGGTGTGAGCACTAGCCATACCGGTCGATACCCGATGCACCGCCGGTCCAACCACAACGGCCGCGACCTAGGAAGGTGGCGTTCTGGATTGCTGAGCGATGCACATTAGATGCGCCGCTCTCCGGTTCGAACCGATGCGGCGCCCGCTGCCAAGGGGACTTCTCGATGGATTCACTGACCACCGTCATTCGCAACTGGTGGAGATACGCTCCGACTTCGACTTGAGTGGCCGGCGGATTGGAACGCACTAAAGGTGACTGGCCGATTGTTTATTCGCCATCCAGAAGTCTGATGCCTTGACCGCTGGTCCCTCCGCGAAATTCGCGCAATGCGTCGTCGAGTGTGGGATAGAGCGCCAGGATGCGGTTGATTCCGAGCAGCCGGATCGGTCTGCTGGTGGCGGCCCCGTCGGCGACGATCCCGAATCGCACTGACATCGCATCAGCCACGTGGTGAGCTGACACCAGAACGCTCATTCCGACCGAGGCAAGGAAGTCGACGTCCGTGAGGTCGACAATGAGTCCGGTTGGCGCCTGGCCGAGCGCCTCACAGATCGCCTCGGAGAGTTGTGGTGCGCCGAGTATGTCGACCGCTTCACGAACCGACAGCACCACGACCCGGTTGCTCCACCTTTTCCGCACTTCGAAACCGTGTTGGTGTGCGGATGCGGCGGAATGGGTTGATTCGGTGACGTGATCGACCATGGTGGACCCCCTTTTCGATCATTCCAAGGAGCGATCATGGCTGTAGGCGGTTCCGAGTCCCACCGCCATGTGCGTGGAAGCCGGCCGGTCGAGCCGTAGTTGAGCTGATCCCAGTCAACACCCCTAAGGAGGATGTGATTACACCCCTAGGGAGGTACTTTAAGGTGCATGACCGCCCGCGGGGACAGTCCGATCACCGTGGCACTGGTGGACGACTATGACGTTGTGGTGATGGGCGTGGCCAAAATGTTCGACCAGTACCGCGACCGCGTGGTTGTCGCCGAACTCGACTCCAATGAGGCTGTCGAGGACGTCGTCGACATCGCTTTGTATGACTCGTTCGCTCAACCCGAATCGGATCACGAAGAGATCGCCGTTCTGGTGGCCAATCCGCGCGCGCGCCGAGTCGTGGTGTACACCTGGAACTTTCACCCGGACCTCATCCGCAGTGCCCAGCAACAGGGAGCGCACGGCTACCTATCAAAAACGTTGCCTGCCCGAGAGCTGGTAGCCGCATTGGAGGCAGTACACGCTGGAGAGCGGGTCATCAGTGATGTTCCGCCGCGGGCGCGCAGCGCCGTAGGGCTCGACTGGCCCGGCCGAGGCGAAGGCCTCAGCGATCGAGAGTCGGAGATCCTGGCTCTCATTACCCAGGGCAGGAGCAATGCCGAGGTCGCGACGCTGACATATCTCAGCCCCAACACTGTGAAGTCATACATCCGCACGATCTACCGCAAGATCGGAGTCGGCAGCCGGACCCAGGCTGTGCTGTGGGGTGTGAACCACGGCTTCACTCCCGACCATCACCGCATCGAACATTGGCGAGGTGGTCCCTGAGCCATACCCTCTAGCTCCTAGACGGCGAGGCGACCCCGTCGACTATCCGCAGACGATCCTCGAACTTGCTGTCGCGCTGACGTTCTCGACCGCGGTGCCTACATGCCCGCCGATCAAATTCGCAAGGCGACCCACTGAGACGGTCGGTGCAGCGGTAATGGCACTCAGGGCAGCCGGCGCGATGAGATCAACCCCTCGGTCACGTCGCGTCGGAGAAGGTCAAGCATCGAGCGTCGCCGCAAAGGTGAACTGTCGCCGTGAATTCGGTGCTCGACGCCATCCAGGAGATCTGCCAAGGCGTCCGTCGAGGACCATTTCGGATCCCAGCCGAGTTCGCCGCGTGGTCGGGAGCAGTCCAGTAGAGGCACGGTGAACGCCAGGTCGAGCCAGCTCAGGTCTACGAGGGCTCCGAGCATGCGCGAATCGGTTTCAGAGCACCGGCGGACGGCGATGCCTCCACGGCGCAGCCGCCTCAAGCTGTGCCGCCACGCGCAGCAGCAAATCCTCGCGCCCGAGCGCCGCGACGAGCTGGACGCCGACCGGCAGTCCGCTTACCGTCAGCCCAATCGGGAGGCTGATGGCCGGCTGGCCGGTGACGCTGAACGGCGCCGCGAAGCACCAGATGCGTTCGAACCGCGGCAGGATCGACAGCGGGTCAGCAGGTGGCGGCAGGAGCTCGTCGAGAAGGGCGGGCGGCTCGCCGGCAGCGGGCGTCAGAAGCAGGTCGAAGTCGCCTGCCCACCAAGCCGACACCTCAGCCGTGTACGCGCGCTGCCAGGTTTGGCTGGCAGAATAAGAAGCGTCGGTCAGGCTGGCGCCCACGCTCGCGAGCGCCCACGAATAGGGCTCGACATCGGCCGCTGTCAGAGGCCGTCCGATCGCGGCGGCGAGCCCATCCAGCATGTGCTGAACCTCCCAGCCAACCGCTCGCAGGTGGTGCGTTGCGAACTCCTCGTCAAACAGGCGCTGCGGTTGGCGCGGTTCGACGTGGTGGCCCAGCGCTTCAAGAAGCCCAGCCGCCTCGGTGACCGCGGCGACACAGTCGCGAGCGACCGTCACCCAGTCGCCTCGACCGACTCGACGTAGCCGATGCGCAGGGGGCCCGGTGCATCTGACATCGTCGTCGCGTACGGCACAGTCGGCGGCGGCAAGCGGTAGGCGTCGGCCGGATCGGCACCGCCCACGGCGTCGAGAAACGCAGCGGTGTCGCGCACGCTGCGGGTAATCACGTGCTCAACGAGATTGGGATCGGTGATCGGCAGGCTCGACGTGCGCCCGCGGGACGGCTTGAGCCTCACGACCCCGCACCACGCCGCGGGCAGCCGGATCGAGCCGCCGATATCGCTGGCGTGCGCCGCCGGCACCAGCCCCGCCGCGACGGCGGCGGCCGCACCGCCGCTTGATCCCGCGGTGGAGCGCTTGGTGTCCCACGGGTTTCGGCACGCGCCGAAGGCAATCGGCTGGGTGGTCGGCTGGCAGCCGAACTCGGGCAGCGCCGTCTTGCCGATGGTGACGAGGCCGGCGGCGCGGAAGCGGTCGCCCAGAATGGTGTCGGACGGCGCCCGCCAGTCCAGCGACCGCAGCAGCCCATTGCCCATGTAAAGCGGCAGGCCGGCCAAGCATGCGCCGGCGTCCTTGAGTAGAAACGGCACTCAATAAAACGGCCCCCGCGGCAACGCGGGATCGGCGGCGTTCGCGCGCCCGATGTCCGGCAGCGGCACCACGACGGCGTTGAGCTCGGGGTTTGCGGCCTCGATGCGCGCAATCGCGCCCTCCACCACCTCGGCGGACGTGACCTCGGCGTCGGCAACCAGATCACGCAAGGCAACCGCATCGAGCCAGCCCAGATCGTTGGCGGCCACCGCGAAAGCCTATGCGATCTGCGGACTGCGTTTCGGTGTTGTGCGCCGAATTTCGGCATGCCAAGGGCGGGTGTCGCCCTAGTCAGACCCCGGCCGGCACCCGTTCTGCCGTCGCACGCATCTCCTGGCGCAGCGAGTTGCTGCAGCTGCGGGCCACCGTCTCGAACTAGACGAAGTACGAGAGTCTCAATCGTCGGTCGAGTCACGACAACGCTGGCAAAGGATTCTCGACACCATGTGGAAACCCGGATGCTCTGCGAGACAGGGCAACTGAAGGACTGCTGATCGAAGTCGAGGGGGCCAGTCCCGGTCAGTGGGCAATTGCCTCCCGTGTTCGAGCCATCCCACGCTCCACGGCCGCCACGATGCTCGAGCGCAACTCAGCCGCCGGAATGATCGAGTGCACCGAACCCACCTGGCGCGCGCGCTCCACGTTGTGCACGGCTTCAAACTCCGCTGCCACCTCGCCGAGCTTGTCCGAACGTACGGCAGCCCGGGTGGCTGCCAGCTTGACCCGCAATCTGGCACTGGCTGAGTCGTCCGTGGAAGCGGCAAGCTGCGCTTCAAGCTCGCGCACGGCCGGGTCTGCGGCGGTACGTGCGTTCACGTCTCGCGTGAACACAACGGCTGCGGCGGGTGCGCCGCCGATTACCGAGGAGAACGATCCCTCGACGGCGAGCACTTCCATGTTCTCGTTCAGCGCGTTGGAGAAGACCACAAAAGCTCCGCCGTGATATCGCGAGATCACGGCGAACACAATGGGCCCGTCGAAATTGACTATGGCCCGGCCGATTTCAGCTCCGTTCTCGAGCTGGATATTCCGGAGTGACTCGGGTGAACCGTCGAAACCCGAAAGGTTTGCCAGCACCACAAGGGGTCGGTTTCCGCTTGCGGCGTTGATCGCGCGAGCGGTCTTCTTGGAAGACTGCGGGAAGAGGGTTCCCGACGTCCACTGGTCCGGCCCGTCGGCGGGGCACCAGCCCTTACGCGGTATGACCCGCGATTCGATGCCGATGACGGACACGGGGAGTCCGCCGATGTGAGCGTCGAACACCACGGAGGTGTCGGCATCGGCCATGTCGGCCCACCGCTCGAGCACCGGGTGGTCCTGGTCCACTACCGAACGCATCACTGTCCGAACGTCGAACGGCTTCTTGCGGTCCTTGTTGGTGCCGTCGGAGAAGATGTCGCCGACGGTCGTGAACTCGCTCGAGGGGTGTTGGTGCGGGTAGCCGCGTACGTCGCGGTGCACCGGGTCGGAAGTCTCCGCCCGGCGCGGGAAACGCTCTCCCTGAGCGACATATGCATGGTCGTAGTGGGTGAACAAAATGTCGCACGCCGCCTGAAGGTTGGGCGCCCAGTATTGAGCCTGGCCGTTGGGTCCCATTACTCGGTCATAACCGCCGATGCCGAAATTGTCCTCAGCCGAAACACCGCCGGAGTAATCGAGGGATTGCTTGCCCGTGAGGACCATCGCGCTCTCCGGCGTCATGACCAGAATGCCCTTGGTGTGCATCAGCATCGTCGCTTCGGCATTCCAGTACGGCTGCGCGCCCACTTTGATCCCAGCGACGATGACGTTGATCTCACCGCCATTCTGGGTAAACGTGATGATCCGGCGCAGCGCACGCGACACCCAGTCCATGTTCTCGGTGCCGCTCGCCATCGAAATGGTGGCACCGGAGGACAAGGCAAACCACTCGACAGGCACAGACAGCTTCTCGGCGAGATCGAGCGCCGCGACCACCCGCGCGCATTCCGCTTCGGCCACCGTCCCAAGCGCCTTCGTCGGATCACCGAACATGGCCACGCGCGTCATGCCTTCGGGGTAAAGAGGCGTGCGCCGCGTCACCAAGCCGACAATGAGCCCGGCGGTGTTGCGTCCATACGGCCGGTCCACGGGCACGAATTCGCCCGACTCGTCGAAGTCGTATTCGACGAACTTGCCCTCGCTGCCGGTGAGAGTCGGGATCAGCTCGTACGGGTACACCAGGCCGCGGGCTTGTGAACGCTGCACCTTCTGTGCGTACTCGTCGAGGGGACGCAGTGGCTCGGTCGGGGGTTCCGTGACGTTGGCGGCGACACCGGCACCCGGTGTGTACGAGAAGCGGATCGCCACTCGCCGTGGTTGTCGAGTCGCCTCGTCGGTGACGCTTGCCAGGATGGTGATTTCCTCCAGCCCGGCGTTGATCGCCAGTGGTGCCATGCGTCGCACCATCTCAGGGGCACGGGCTGCGGTGATGTCGAGCACAGGCCACACGTAAAGCGCGACGCGGTTGTTGTCCAGCCGCTTCTTGCCCCGCTGTGTCTGCACCCGCCTGATGCCGTCGAGACACGCTGCAAGGGTGCGCTCCATGGCCGGGATTCCGATCATCTCGCCGGCCTCGTTCCGGTGAGGCGTCACATCGCGCACTTCGGCCAGCGCGATGAGCCGCTCGTCGGACGGATTCTCCTTGGCCACCACGTGGAAGAGGTACGTGCCTTCCGCAGCGGGCAGGCGCGTGCCGTCGAAGTTCTTCAGCCGCCACAAGTCGAGGCGTTGCCCGGTGAGCGGGTGCATGTCTCGGATTGTCAGGTCCTCCGCCACGCCGCCGTCTTGTGAGGCGCGGAAGGTCAGCTGATGCAATTCGCGGGCCACCACCGTCACGGTCACGCGGCGCCAATCGGTCGCGGCGGGGTGCGCGTCGATGACGTCACGCAACTCAGCGGATAGTTCGTCGCCGTCGGTAGGAGCACCCGGCCATGACAGATAGATGTCGACGACGAGGTTGTCCGCCTTGGGTCCGCCGATGGCGTCGACGGCGTGCAGCGTTGCCGACAACCGCTCGCGATCTGTCACGGTCGATACCAGATGCAGCCGGTCTCCGGCCAATTCATAACTGCCGGTGACGAACTGGCCACCCGCCTGCTCGAAGGTCTTGACGTCTTCGAGCGCGCGGATCTCGTAGTACTGACGCGTGACAACCTCGAGCAGCGGTCCCGGATTGGAAATGCGTTGCGCCAGAAGGTCGATCAAAAGCTCCGGCGTTGCGACAAGCTCGTCGATGCGCGCCGCATAGTCCGGCGCGCCGGGATTGTCGGCGAGGTATTGCAAGCTCTCCCGCACGGTGTCGTAGATCTGTTCGCGTGCCTTGCGGATCTGCGGCTCATCGAACAAGCGGAACCGCAGGTTACGGGCGATGTCGCCGATAACTGGGTAGCGCACCTGCGTGGCAACGATCAGCCGGTCCAGTACCTCGCCCAGTCCACCGGTAGAAGCGGACGGGACTTCGTCGGCGGTGAGCCAGCGCCCGAGCAGCGCGGTGATCACAGGGACTTGGTTCTCCATGCGCTGCAATGCGAGGAACAGCCGGTAGACCGCGTCTTCCAGCTCGGGACCGGGCTCAAGGGCAGAGACTTCGTAGTCGCGCAGCGCACGGGCGAGCTTGGTGCGAAACGTCGACGGCAGGCCCTCCACCTCGGCGTCGACGGAGTGCAGGAAGGAGTGGAAATGTTCGCGCGGGCTGTGCACGCCCTCGTCGGTGTCCTCTTCGTCCGGTGCGGGACGGTTTCGGGAGATCTCGCAGATATCGGCAAAGGTGTCCAGCAGTCCGAGTTCGGCCTGGACCAGTTCTGGGTCGTCAAAGGGCAGGCTGCCACGCAAGGCGTCGTACTCCGCGAGCAGTATGCGTGCGCGGTCGGCGCTCACGTCGTAACCGAGGATCAGTGCGCGAAGTTCGGCCAGCCGCGCGAGCGCTTCGGCGCGCGGATTGGTGTCGCCGGTTCTCGGCTGGGTCCGAAACTGAACCCGCGGCGTTGCTTCGGCCGCCACGACTTCACCGGCCTGGTCGAAGCGCAGCAGTGCCGCGCCTGCGTCGACCTGGCTGTTGACCGTGGCGAAGATTTCCCGAACGCGGCCTGCGGCTGGTGCCCGCAGAGCGGTTTCCATCTTCATGCTTTCCAGGACCACCAGGGTGGCACCGGCCTCTACCTGGTCGCCCACGGACACAGGCATGGCGACAACCACCGCCGGAGCCGCGGCACGGACGAGGCCGGCCTCGTCCTGGCTGATGCGGTGGCTTATGCCGTCCACCTCAACGAGGAACCCTGTGGGACCAGCGACCGCGACGATATGGAAGCGCTGGTCGCCAAGGGTGAGTCGACTCTCGTATACACCGAGCCGTTCGACGTCGACGACCAGTTCGCCGTTGTCTCCAACGACTCGGTAGCCGCGCGGACCGATCTGTCCGACGATGAGGCTGTAGGCCTGGCCCTGGTAGTTGAGTTCCACCTTCCGGCCGATGGCGTGGGTGGCACGCGGTCGGCCACCGCGCGCCGATGCCAAGAAGGCGGATCGTTCGCGGCTTTCTTCGGCTTCGTACGCGTCGACCGCGGCAGCCATGAGCGCGATGTCGGCCATTGGAGTAGGCCCGGTCGCCGTTCCAGCGCCGGTGCGGTCGAGCCATCCGGTGTCGGCCGTGGCTGACACCACCTCGTCACGGTCGAGGAGGTCTAGAAGGAATGACTTGTTGGTGGTGCCTCCGTCGATGACGACGGTGGTCTCGAGCAGGGCGGTACGCAGCCGTGCCAGTGCTTCGTTGCGGTCGCGGCCCCACGCGATGACCTTGGCGACCATGGAGTCGTAGTCGGGCGGGATGACGTCGCCTTGCGCAATGCCGGTATCGACCCGGATACCCGGGCCGAGAGGGAACCTCAGCAGGCGTACGGTGCCCGGCGCGGGCGCGAACCCGTTGTCGGCGTCCTCCGCGTTGAGCCGGGCCTCGACGGCGTGCCCGAACTCCGGGGGGCATTCGCCCTCGAGCGCACCGCCGCCGGCGACGGAAATCTGGAGCTTTACCAAGTCGAGTCCGGTCGTGGCCTCGGTGATCGGATGCTCGACCTGTAGCCGTGTGTTGACCTCGAGGAATGTGAAGGTCTTCTGATCCGGCTGGTACAGGTACTCGACAGTGCCGGCGCCGCGGTATCCCGCTGCGCGGACAAGGTCGGCCGATACGCTACGCAGGTGGTCGGCCTGCTCCTTGGTGAGTAGCGGTGAGCTGGATTCCTCGATCACCTTCTGGTTGCGGCGCTGGATCGAGCAGTCTCGCACTCCCGGCGCCCAGACATTGCCGTAGTTGTCGGCGATCACCTGGACCTCGACATGGCGGGCGTCGGTGACCAGGCGTTCGAGGAAGACGACCGGGTCGCCGAACGAGCGCTCGGCTTCACCCTGCGTGCGCTCGATTGCGAGTTCCAGCTCGTCGGGGGAATAGACCTTGCGGATGCCGCGGCCGCCGCCACCACTGCGGGCCTTGACGATTAGTGGGTAGCCGATGGACTCGGCGTGGCGGCGCGCGTCCCCGAGGGTCTCGACGGGGCCTCCACTCCACGGTGCGAGTGGAACGCCAACCTTCTCGGCGAGGATCTTGGCCTCCACCTTGTCGCCCAGTGTGCGCATGGCGGTCGGTGGCGGACCGATGAACGTAAGCTCCAGGCGAGCACAGAGTTCCGCGAAGGCGATGTCTTCTGCAACGAAACCCCAACCCACCCAGACCGCGTCGGCCTTGGCCTCCAGCAGGGCTCGTTCCAGCTCGGCGTGGTCGAGGTAGACAATGCCCGATGTCTTGCGGAGCGTCACGGCTTCGTCGGCCTGACGAACGAACATGGCCCGGCGCTCCGCGTCGGTGTGAAGGGCGATAGTCGTTATGCCGCAACCGTGCTCGGCATTCAGTTCGCGCACCGCCCGAATCAGGCGCACCGCGGCCTCACCTCGATTGACCACTGCGATTCGTCTGGGAAACCTGATGCTCAACGGGTCAATCACGGGTTCAGTCTATGTGTCCTACCGGCGCCAAAATTTCAAATCGGCGCCTCTATTCCGACCGGAATAGACGCCCGAGAAGTCAGCTGTTTGGCAGATCTAGCGCCTGCTTGGTATAGTTAGCAGCGTCGGTTTGCCCCACAAGTTTAGGAGAAAAATGACTGACACCTCAAAGCCCACCGTCGACGTGCTCGACGCTACCCAGAAGTTCGGTGAGCAGCTGGTTTCGACGGTCAAGCAGACTCAGAGCCTGGCTTTGGACGCCGCTCGTGCTTTCGCGGGCGCGTTGCCTTCAGGCCTTCCCGAGACCCGCGGTTTCGCTGCGCTGCCCGACGTGCAGGCGGTCACGGCCTACAGCTTCGATCTCGCCGCCGAACTGCTTGCCGCGCAGAAGGATTTCGCTGTGACGCTGGCGAGCACGTTCACTCCGGAAAAGACTGCTGAGTAATAATCAGCTTTAGATATCGCGTACAGCGAGGAAGAACGGCGATGGCGGAAGAGTCAGCGAACAGTAGCAATCTTCTGGGTTCGTTCATCCGCGCGCAGCGACAGATGGCAAATCTGTCGCTGCGCGAGCTGTCCGCAATGACTGCGGTGTCCAACCCGTATCTCAGCCAGATCGAGCGCGGATTGTCCGAGCCCTCGGCCCGCGTGCTCAAGTCGATCGCCGAGGCACTCAACATTTCGGCCGAAGCCCTGTTCGCCCAGGCTGGCCTGATGACGGAGTCGAACCACTCCGACGACAATGCAACGGAAACCGCATTGCGCATGGACACCCGACTCAACGAGCAGCAGAAGCGTGCGATGCTCAGTGTGTACCGCAGCTATCTCGCAGCGAATGGCTATGGGACAGCGGACGATTCGGCGGATATCTGACTTTCGTCGGGCTAGAGGCGACTGCGACCAACGAGGCTGCTGAGCTCCGCTGACATCCGGTCTGGAAGTTGCAGCGGCACGAAATGCGTGGCAGGCAGTTCGACGTATCGACTCCCTGGTGTACGTGCGCTGGCCGCCCGAATTCGTTCGGCCGATGTGATCGAATCCCAGGTCCCGGCGATATAGGTGACTGGCATGTCGATCTCGCTCAGGTCTATCTCGGGGTGGTCGCCGACTGCCCGGGCGAGGCGGGAATACCAGGGCCAATCATGATCAGCGAATCGTCGCAGCACTCGGATCAGGGTTTGTCCGTGAATCACGTCGAGCCCGAACGTACTTAGTCCCCTTGGGTCAAACCCATGCTCGGGCGAACCTGGCAATCCGTCGCCCAGTCGATTGAGAACTGGCCCGAGGTACCGCATCAGATGTGACCCCACCCGTCCGGCCCGCGGGCGCAGGAATCGTGGAAGGGGGTGAAGCAACGCTTCGAACGTTGCTCCCGGGACGCCGCCGACGGCGAGCACGCCGGCGATCCGTCGTTGATCGCGCAGTGCGGCCTCAAAAGCGATGTTGACGCCGGCCGACCAGCCGATGACCACCGCTCGATCGATGCCGTAGGAATCCATCACCGCGAAAAGATCGTCGGTGTGGTCGGAGATGGTGATCCGCGACTCGTCGGCGGGGCGATCAGACCCGCCGAGACCACGCTGGTCCCACGTCACGACCCGATAGGTGTCGGTCTGCTCGTTGATCGTCGGCCAGGCATCGTGCGGCGTGCCAAGCCCGTTGGAGATCAGCACGGGAACGCCGCGGCCCTCGTTGCTCCACGCCCGCAACCGGGTCCCATCGGCGGATGTAACCGATCGGTACCCCAACGCATGCCCTGCCTGCCGATGCCTTATCGATCTCGTCGATGTTAATCGGCTGGGAACAGGAGCAGACGGAGTTGGGTAATCTGCTCGACATGCTCGTCACGCCCTTTCCAATGAGCCTCTAGTCGGCTGGCGCGAGCTCCCCGAACCAGAGATGGCCTCTACCAAGCGGATCCAGCTCACATCCGGCGCCCTGCACGTGGAATCGAATGGCGATCCGCTCGGGCGTCTGGTCCTATGCGTGCATGGCCTATCGGCCAATTGCCGGTCGTTCGATCGATTCGTGCCGGTGTTGGCCGAGGCGGGTCACCACGTCGTCACCATGGATTTGCGTGGTCGCGGCCGCAGCGACATCACCCCACCCGGTTCCTACGGTTGGGACAGCCACGTCCGCGATCTCCTGGAGATCGCGGAACTGTACGGGGCCGATTTGTTC
>JAJKIB010000423.1 GCA_021154745.1 Mycobacterium sp. | reverse complement strand
GGCGACGGCAGACTCGGCGCCCACGCCACCGAGCGCCCGCAGCAGCACCTGCGCGAGGATCTGCGGCTGGCCCTGCCCACCCATCGTCGCCAGGACGTGGCGCGGCGCGCGCTGGTGCGTCGTCATCACGGGCATAAGGGTGTGCGCGGGCCGTTTGCGCGGCGCAATGACATTCGGCGAGGCGTCGTCCAGCGAGAAACTGGTTCCGCGATTGTGGAAGAGAATTCCGGTGACCGGGTCGATCAGTCCCGAGCCGAACGCGTGATACACGCTCTGAATCAACGACACCGTGTAGCCGTCATCGTCGGCGGCGGCGACGCCGACCGTGTCGCCATGCGGCACCAGAGCGGGACCGGGCTGCGCCGAGCCGAGTTCGGCCATCTCGTCGAGACCGTCGTTGACGAGCGCGGCGACATCGACGCTGACATACCGCGGATCGGCTAGGTAGGACGCACGTAACGCGTTGCCCCGGTGGAAGACCCGCAACAACACACCGAGCCCGTCCCCGAGCGGATCGGTGATGCCGAGTTCGTCGACGGCCCGCAATGCCCGCAGCAACAGGAAGCCGTGCGTGTTCGGCGGACTCGTCAGCACTGTCAGGCCGCGGAAATCGACCGAGATCGGCTCGACGGTGTCGGGCTGGAACGTGGCGAAATCCTCTACAGTCAAGGATGATCCATGCGACCGGAGGTATCCGATCGACCGCTCGGCGAGCCCTCCTTGGTAGAACGCGTCCGGCCCCTCCTGACGCAACACCGCGAAGGTGTCCGCTAGCGCGGGTTGCACGAAATTGTCTCCCACGCGAAGGCTTAGGCCGGTGGACCGGAAAACACGGTCGAAGTCCTCGGTGCCGAACAGGTCGGCGTTCTCCGGGTCGGCGACGTGTGAGGCGAGCGAAGGCGGCACGGGGACGCCGTCCCGCGCGGTCGACTCCGCGGCCTGCAAGGTCTGGTCCCACGTCAGCCGAGCACCGAAGCGTCGCAACGCCTCCCAGCCCCGGACGCCACCGGGCACCGTCACCGAGTCCGCGCCGCGCGCAGGCAGCCACCTGCCGTGCCTGGCCCGAAGCCCGGCGGCATCGGCCGCGGTGCCGGCCCACCCGGACGCGTTCACGCATCGCACCTCACCATCTGGGGTGCGCACCAACGCGATGAGATCTCCCCCGAGCGCGACGTTGTGTGGATACACGACAGTGAGCACCGCACCGGCGACGATCGCTGCATCGATCGCGTTGCCGCCGTCCCGGTAGGCGCGCATACCGGCCTCGGTGGCCAGCGCATGCGGCGTGGCCAGCGCCCCGGTGAACGACTGCGACGCTGAATGGGGGGACACGGTGAGAAAACTCCTTGCGGCGGTCAATGGATGGTGGACAAGAACGACTTGGTCCGCTCGTGCTGAGGGTGGCCGAAGAGTTGATCCGGCGGCGCGTCCTCGATGATCCGGCCCGCGTCCATCACGACGATGCGATCTGCCACCTCACGAGCGAAGCGCATCTCGTGGGTGACGACGAGCATCGTCATGTGGTCCCGAGCGAGTTCCCGCATCACAGCGAGGACCTCGCCGACCATCTCCACGTCCAACGCACTGGTCGGCTCGTCGAACAGCATGACCTTGGGTCGCATCGCCAGCGCCCGCGCGATCGCGACCCGTTGTTGTTGCCCACCCGACAACTGGCTCGGCCTTGATTCGGCCTTGTCTCCCAGACCGACGCGTCGCAACAACGCGAGGGCGTCCTGGCGCGCCTTGTCCTTGGGCGTACCCAACACCCGCACTGGCCCGTTCCACACGTTTTCGGCCGCAGTCATGTGGGGGAAAAGGTTGAAATGCTGGAAGACGAACCCGATTTCGCGGCGCCGACATGCCAGCTCACTGATGCCGACCTTCTTCTTGCTTGTGGTGTCGCGGTGGCCGATCGGCACGCCCCCGATCAGGACCTCGCCACTGTCGAGCGGCTCGAGGTGGTTCACCGACCGCAGCAGCGTGGTCTTGCCTGCCCCCGACGGCCCGATGAGCACGACGACCTGTCCCCGCGTCACCTCGAGCGAGACGTCGTCGAGGACCTTACGACCGCCGAGTGTGCACGACGCCCGCTGGATGGAAACGATGGGCGCGGTGGATTCCACGGCGACGCTCATAGTCGACTCCTTGGTGTTCATCGCTCGGGTCATCCGTGCGGTTGCAGGACCGGAGCTCCGGCACGGCGTGCGCCCAGGAGCCGCTGCGTGATCCGGACCCGCTGCTCGATGCCGAGCTGGCGAGCCAGCCGATTCTCGATGTAGGCCTGGATGAACGTCCAGATCGTCGTCAGCGCAAGGTAATAGATCGCCGCGACGATGAAGATCTCGAACGTGTGGAACGTGTACGAACTGATCGACTGGGCGACCAGGAACATCTCGCTCACACCGATCACGGACAACACCGATGTGGTCTTCATCATGCCGTTGAAGGAGTTACCCAGCGGTGGGACCATGACGCGAAGGGACTGCGGCACGATGATCCACCGCATCACCTTACCCGGCTTCATACCGAGAGACGCCGCCGCTTCGAACTGACCCTTCGGCACGGAATCAAGTCCGGCACGGATGATCTCGGCGATGTACGCGCTCTCGTTGATCATCAGCCCGATGATCGCGGCCTGCACAGCCGCCTTCATCGACAGCCCCAGCAGCGAGACGTCATGGAACTGGTAAAGGCCGACGGCGGCCAGCCCGGTGTAGATCAGCACCAGCTGCACCAGCAGCGGTGTCCCGCGAATCACCCAGATGTAGACGCTGGCACACCAGCGCAACCCGGCGAAGCGGGAGCGTCGCATCAACGCGATGACCAGGCCGACCAGCGTGGCCAGGATCATCGCCACCACCGAGATCACGATGGTCAGGATCAAACCGTCCACGAACGGGTCACTCGGCGTGAACAGGGCCTTCCAGAAGAACTGCCAATCGAAGTGCATGATGGTCGGGCCCGGCGCTCACTTCTGGATGCTGAGGTCGGACTGGCCCCACTGGTCGAGGATCTTGGCGTAGGTGCCATCAGTCTCGAGTTCGTTGAGGGCCTGCTGAATCGCGTTGTGCAACTCGGTGTTTCCCTTCAGCGTGGCCGCGCCGATCTTGATGGTGCCGAAGGGCTGACCGGCCAGCTGGATCCGCGCACCGGTCTTGGTGGCGTAATAGCCGAGTGTCTCCGCGGTGTCGAGGAAGGCGTCGACCTGCCCGTTCTGCACCTGCTGAAGCGACACGTCGGCATGGTTGTTGCGGTTGATGTCGATTCCCGGCTTACCTGCGGCCGTGCACTTTTCGGACTGCTCCTGCGACAGCGATTCGGCCGTGGTCCCGACCGCCACCATCACCTTCTTGCCGCACAGGCTGTCGTCCATCCCGGTGATGTTCGCCGGACTCTCCTTCGACACCGCGATGCCGGTGCCCGAGTACACGTAAGGCACGAAGTCGACGACCTTCTCGCGCTCCGGCTTGATGTACAGCTGGGCCATGATCACGTCGCATTGCTTGGCCTGCAGCGTCGGGATGACCGCCGCGAAGGCGGACTCGACGAAATCGGGTTTGAGCCCGAGCTTGGCGGCGATCGCCTTACCGAGGTCGACCTCGCTGCCCACCAGCGCGCCGGTCTCGTCGTGGTAGACGCTCGGCGGCGTCCCGTCGTTGGGTGCGCAGATCTTCAGCGTGCCCGCTTGCAGGATCGCGGGCGGGGCGACCTTCGCAGGCCCGGTGCTGGTCCGCGTCGACTCGTCGGACGAGGACGAACAGCCGGACAGGGCGACGGCGCCGGCGATGACGCAGGCGATGGCGATCTTCTTCACGGTTCCTCCATGAGTCGGGGCGGGCGACCTATCAAACGATAGGCGCCTATCGGCCGATAGGCGACATTTCCGCGAAGTTCATCCCTGGTTCGTTGAAGAGTGAAGGTTCCGGCGGTCGCCGAGTCCGCATAGCTACAGGTCAGCGCACTGCGGCGGCCTCGAGGTCGTCCAGACGGTCCTGTGTGACTGCACGGATGTGCTCGAGGCGGTTCTGGTCGACTAGCAGCGCCCGCAGCACGAAGTCGGCGGCCTGTAACGGGCGGCGCTCCCGAAGCCGGCCCCCGGGCCCACCCTGCTCGCGCAGCGTCTCGAACAGCACACCGTTCACAGCACGCTGCACGAAGCTCGGCTCGAAGATCACGAACTCACCGGCCTCGCGACCGCTGGAGATGACCTGCTCGACCAACTCATGAAACAGCCCGATGCCGTCGCGCTCATCGGTGAACTCGTCCAGCCCGAGCACGGCGTCTTGATACAGACCTCGGGCGTCGAACGGCTGGACCAACGCCTCTCGCACATCGCACGCGATGGTGAGGTGAAGCTTCTCGGCCCACGTCGAATCCTCCTCGAGGCGGGAGCGCAGACGATCGATCGACGGGCCGAGATCCAATTCGACCAAGGTACGGAAGATTTCGTGCTTGGCCTCGAAGTGATGGAACAGTGATGGTTGCCTGACTTGCACCGCGTCGGCGATGTCGCGCGTCGAGGTCCCGAAGTAACCGCGCTGGGCGAACAATGTCGCCGCGGCGAGCAGGATGCGCCCGCGCGTCGACGACCAGTCGACCGCCGGCGGTTGCCAATCCTGCCCGTACTTCACGGTTCGATTGTGTCACCGAATCCACTTGCCGCCGGGGCGCCCTCACCGAGCGGCCGCACGCATCGCCTAGCGTTTGGTGAAAATCGTTCGGTGCCAATCCTTGTCGGCGACGCCGGTTATGTCACTCATCACATGCTTGATGGTGAGGTACTCCTCTAGCGAGTAGTCGCTCATGTCCTTGCCGAAACCGGACGCGCCGAGGCCGCCGTGCGGCATTTCGCTGATGATCGGGATGTGGTCGTTGATCCACACGCACCCGGCTTTGATCTCCCGCGACGCCCGCTGCGCCCTATACACGTCGCGCGTCCACGCCGACGCTGCCAATCCGTACTCGGTGTCGTTGGCCTGCCGCAGCGCATCGTCGTCGTCGGTGAACGAGCGCACCGTCAGTACGGGCCCGAAGACCTCGTCGCGGTAGACCTCGGAGCGCTCGTCGACATCGGCGATCAGCGTCGGCAGATAGAACGATCCCGGCAGATCGGGCGCGCTGCCGCCGGTGACGATGCGCCCACCCTGGCCGGGAGCGCGGGCGACCATGGCTGCCACCTTCTCGCGGTGTGCCGTCGAGATCAGCGGGCCGAGGTCGGTGTCAGGATCCTGAGGGTCGCCGACGACGACCTTGCCCATCACCTCACCGACACCTGCGACGAAGTCGTCGTAGAGCTCCCGGGCCACGATCGCGCGAGTCGCGGCGGTGCAGTCCTGGCCGGTGTTGATCAGCGACCCCGCGACGGCGCCCTGGATCGCGGCGTCCAGGTCGGCGTCGTCGAACACCACGAACGGGGCCTTGCCGCCCAGCTCCAGCTGCACGCGATGGCCGTGCACCGCCGCGGCCGCCATCACTTTGCGGCCCACGGCCGTCGACCCGGTGAACGTCACCAGGTCGACGTCGGGGTGTCCGGCCAGCGCGGTACCGGCGTCGGATCCGGCCCCAGTCACCACGTTGAACACGCCGTGGGGTAGCCCGGCCTCGCTGGCCAACCGGGCCAGCATCAGCGTCGTCAGCGGTGTCAGCTCACACGGTTTGATCACCACCGTGCAGCCGGCGGCCAAGGCAGGCAACACTTTCCACACAGCCATCTGCAGCGGGTAGTTCCACGGCGTGATGGTGCCGACCACGCCGATGGCCTCGCGCCGGATGCTCGACGTGTGGTCGCCGGAGTACTCCGCGGTGGCCTTTCCCTCGAGATGGCGGGCCGCGCCCGCGAAGAAATCGATGTTGTCGACGCTGCCCGGCACGTCGAACTCCGTGGCCAGCCGCACCGGCTTACCCGTTTGGCTGACCTCCTCAGCCACCAGTTCGTCGACGTGCTCACCGGCCAGCACGGCCAGCTTGGCCAGCACCGCTGACCGGTCGGCAGGAGTCGCCGTTGCCCAACCCGGCAGCGCCGCCCGCGCAGACGCGACCGCCCGGTCGACATCGGCGACTCCCGCCAGGGTGTAGGCGGCGACGGCCTCACCGGTCGCCGGATTGATGACGTGGTGCAGGCCGCCGCCGGTCACCGTCGCGGCGCCGTCGATCCAGCTGCCTGCCACGCCGGTGGAAACGGTCCGACCTTGAAGCACAGTCATGCCCCAACGCTATCCGACCCTGAGCGGCGAGGCTACGCATTCCCGCAGCGCGAGGCCCTCCAAACGAGGGATTTGATGGCCGTGGTTGCTTGAAACGACGGATTCCGTGCACAATCACATGCATGGCTAACGCGGGTGCTTCCCACGGAATGGCGCCCGTCTCGTTCCGCGTCAACCAGTCTCGACCAGGCGCGGCGTTCCAGCTCGACGAACTGTCGAAGCAGATCATCGAGAAACTGCAGCAGGACGGCCGCCGGTCCTATGCGGGCATCGGCAAGGCGGTCGGGCTGTCCGAGGCCGCGGTGCGTCAACGCGTCCAGCGTATGGTCGACGCCGGCGTCATGCAGATCGTGGCGGTCACCGACCCGATGCAGCTCGGCTTCGCTCGCCAGGCGATGATCGGCATCCGCTGTACCGGGGATACCACCACGGTGGCCGAAAAGTTGGCCGCCATCGAATCCGTCGACTACGTGGTGCTGACGGCGGGCTCGTTCGACGCGATCGTCGAAGTCGTGTGCGAAGACGACGATGACCTTCTCGACCTACTCAATACCCAGATTCGCGCATTGCCGGGAGTGATATCCACCGAGACACTTGTTTACCTGAAACTCGTTAAACAGCAATACAATTGGGGTACAAGATGACAACTACCGATATCACACAAGAGATTTCCACAGACCTGGGCGTAAAGGCCAGCCGTCACCTGTGGGGCCACTTCGCTCGCCACGGCGAAGGCATCACGCCGCCGATCATCACCCGCGGCGAAGGCGTCACCATCTGGGACGACAAGGGCAAGAGCTATATCGACGGCCTCTCAGGCCTTTTCGTTGTTCAGGTCGGCCATGGCCGCAAGGAACTGGCAGAGGCCGCGGCCAAGCAGGCCGAGACGCTGGCGTTCTTTCCGCTGTGGTCGTATGCCACACCGACCGCGATCGAGCTGTCGGAGCGCATCGCCGGCTATGCGCCCGGCGACCTCAATCGCGTGTTCTTCACCACCGGTGGCGGCGAGGCAGTCGAGTCGGCGTGGAAGCTGGCCAAGAACTACTTCAAGCTGACCGGCAAACCCGGTAAGCACAAGGTGGTTTCGCGTGCGATCGCCTATCACGGCACGCCACAGGGCGCGCTGGCGATCACCGGCCTTCCGGCGTTCAAGGCGCCGTTCGAGCCGCTGACGCCTGGCGGCTTCCGCGCACCGAACACCAACTTCTACCGCGCGCCCGCACCTTACGAGCACGACATCAAGGCGTTCGGTCAGTACTGCGCCGATCGCATCGCTGAGGCCATCGAGTTCGAGGGGCCCCACACCGTCGCGGCCGTCTTCCTCTGGCCGGTGCAGAAAGCAGGCGGTTGCTGCCCGCCGCCGCCCGGGTACTTCGAGCGGGTCCGCCAGATCTG
>JAJKIB010000422.1 GCA_021154745.1 Mycobacterium sp. | reverse complement strand
GCACCTGCATCGACGCGGCCTTTGCTCTCTATGCGGCCGCAATGGGCGATGCACCGAAGGCCCAAGAGTTGATGAAGGCGTTCACATTGGACGAGTTGCCCGACCACGTTGTCGGTCAGATCGCCAACGTGGGCTCGACGATCTTGGGCATCGCGGGAAAGACCTCGGACGCGGTCTCCCTCGCGCAGAACGGGCGTGCGAGACTGGCACATTCCCTCGACTCCGCGGTGGTCCGGTTCGCGATCGGCGATGGCCACATCCGCGCCCTGCTCTTGGCCGGCCGTATCCCAGAGGCGTTCGAAGTGACCAAGCGGCTGCGACAAGAGGCGATGGATGTCCCCGGCGCCGGCGCGCTGCTCGCGGTTGCGATGGGCTGCCGCGCGACGCTCGGCGCCGGTCACGTCGAGATGGCGTGCACGATGCTCGACCCGATCGTCGTGGCGTTGACCGTCATGGGTGAGAACGTCGGTATGAGGTATCAGTTTCTGGTCATGCAGGCGACCGCGTACGCGATGCGGGGCTCAACCGAACAGGCGGCCGCGGCCCTCGGCGCCATCGACCAACCGCACCCGGGTTGGCGCTGTCTCGACTACGAGTATTCGATCGCCAAGGCGTGGGCCGCCGCGAGCCAGGGCGCCGCCAGCGAGGCCATCGCGACGGCGCTGTCCGGGGCGAAAACGGCAGGAGCGAAGGGGCAATTCGCCGCGGAAGTGCTGTGCTTACAGACCGCCGTGCAGTTCGGTGACCACTCGGGCGCGGTGCGTCTGCGCGAGCTGGAATCGATTGTCGAAGGGCCGCGAGCCGTCCTCGTACGACGATTCGCTGATGCATTGTGCTGCCTCGATGGCGCCGAACTGGCCGCCGTTTCGGAAGGTTTCGAAGATATGGGCGACCTGGTCGCGGCGGCGGACGCGGGGGCGCATGCGGCCATCGCTTATCGCCGAAGCGACCAACGCGGATTGGCTCTGGCATGCGGCACCCGAGCAGGTGCGCTCGCGCAACGAGCCGGTGCTGATACCGCCGCACTTCGTCGGGCCGCCGAGCCGATCCCCCTGACCGAACGGGAGCGTGAGATCGTGACGCTGCTCGGGCAGGGACTGTCCACTCGCGACGTGGCGGAACGACTCACGCTGTCGCTGCGCACCGTCGAGGGCCACGTCTACCGTGCGATGACGAAAACCGGCACCACGAGCCGGCAGGAATTGGTGGCGCTGCTGTCACGGCGCGTTACAACGCCTTGAGTTCCTCGGCGACCTCGGTGACCGACTTCTTCGCATCGCCGAAGAGCATCGTCGTGCCGTCGGCGTAGAACAGCGGATTGTCGATGCCGGCGAAGCCGGAGTTCATCGAGCGCTTGAGCACGATCACCGACTTCGACTGATCCACGTTGAGGATCGGCATCCCGTGAATCGGGCTCGACGGGTCGTTGCGCGCCGCGGGGTTGGTGACATCGTTGGCGCCGATGACGATCGTGACGTCGGTGCGGCCGAACTCGTCGTTGATGTCATCCATGTCCTTCATGGCGTCGTAGTCGACCTCGGCCTCGGCCAGCAGCACGTTCATGTGCCCGGGCATCCGACCCGCGACCGGGTGGATCGCGTACTTCACCGGAACGCCCTTGTCCTCCAGCAGATTCGCCAGATCCTTGACGGCGTGCTGCGCCTGCGCGACGGCAAGCCCGTAGCCCGGGACCACGATGACCTGGTTGGCGTAGGCCATCTGGATCGCGGCGTCGGCGGCCGAGGTGGACTTGACGTGCTTGTCGCCGTCGTCGCCGCCACCGACCGCAACCCCACCGCCGCCGAAACCGCCGGCAACGATCGCCGGAATCGATCGGTTCATCGCCTTGGCCATCAGGTTGGTCAGGATCGAACCGGATGCGCCGACGATCATGCCTGCGACGATCATGGCGGTGTTGTTGAGCGCCAATCCGGCTGCGGCGGCGGACAATCCGGTCATTGCATTCAGCAGCGAGATGACTACCGGCATGTCGGCGCCGCCGATCGGCAGCACCACCATCAACCCGAGCACACCCGCGGCGGCCAGCAGCCCGATCATCCACCACAGCGGCGCGCCGCCACTGCCGGGATGCGCGGCCAATCCGATCACCACTGCCGCGCCCACCGCGACGACGAGCAGGACCAGGTTCACCAGTTGCTGCGCCTTGCCGAGGCCGATCGGGCGGCCGGGCAGGATTTCCTGCAGCTTGCCGAACGCGATGATCGATCCCCAGAACGAGATCGACCCGATGATCGCGGCGAACAGCGACGCCACCACGATGTGCGCGGTCGGTGACTCGCTGTGCTGGAAGGCCGAAAAGCCGTCGGTGTCAATGAATTCCGATAGTGCGATCAACGCGACGGTGCCGCCGCCGACGCCGTTGTAGAAAGCCACCAGCTGCGGCATCGCGGTCATCTTGGTCAGCCGCGCCGGCGGCACACCCAGCGCCACGCCGACCAGCAGGCCCGCGATAATCAAGCCCCAGTTCTCGGTGTGGCGGATCGCGACCAGGGTGGCGATCACCGCGAGCGCCATGCCCGCCGCTGCGATCCAGTTGCCCCGCACCGCGGTCTTGGGTCCGGTCAAACCCATCAGGCCGTAGATGAACATCGCGAACGACAGCAGGTAGAGCAGGATGACGAGATAGTTCATCGCGCTTGGCCGTTCGTTTCAGCAGCTGCCTTGGCGGGCGCCGGCTTTTTGCCCTTGAACATTCCGAGCATGCGGTCGGTCACGACGAATCCGCCGACCACGTTGAGCGTGCCGAAGACGACGGCCACGAACAGGATGATCTGAATGGCGAGCGATGGGTGCTCGACGCGGCCCAGCACCACCAGCGCACCGATGAGCACGACGCCGTGAATGGCGTTGGTGCCCGACATCAGCGGCGTGTGCAAGGTGTTGGGCACCTTGGAAATTACGGCAAACCCGACGAACCCTGAGAGCACAAGGATCGCCAGATTGGCCAACAACTGGTCGTACATCTAATCGCCCCCCTTGGCGCGCGTGACACAGGACTCCGCGATCACTTCGTCGTCGAAATCCGGTGCCAGCGCGCCGTCTTTGATCAGCAGGTCCAGCAGCGCTGTGATGTTCTTGGAATACAACTCGCTGGCGTGCTCCGGCATGGTCGCCGGCAGGTTCAGCGGCGAGGCGATGGTGACGTCGTGCTTGACGACGGTCTTGCCGGGCTCGGTCAGCTCACAGTTGCCGCCCGTCTCGCCCGCCAGATCGACGACAACACTGCCCGGCTTCATGCCCTCCACGGCGGCGGCGGTCACCAACCGCGGCGCAGGCCGCCCGGGCACCAACGCAGTCGTGATCACCACGTCGAATCCGGTGATGGCCTCCTCGAGCTTCTTCTGCTGCTCGACGCGTTCCTCCTCGGACAGCTCCCGGGCATACCCACCCTCGCCAGCCGCCTCGATGCCAAGGTCCAGCCACTGCGCGCCCACAGAGCGCACCTGGTCGGCCACCTCGGGACG
Organism: Mycobacterium sp.; assembly: GCA_021154745.1. Classification (GTDB taxonomy): domain Bacteria; phylum Actinomycetota; class Actinomycetes; order Mycobacteriales; family Mycobacteriaceae; genus Mycobacterium. Next base: position 2,591 of record JAJKIB010000422.1, on the reverse strand, counting down.
CACGTCGTAGCCCGTTGTGCGCCCGCCAAGGCGCTTGGCCGTGGCCAGCGCCTGCAGACCGGCGACACCGACACCGAGCACCAGCACGCTGGCCGGCTTCACCGTGCCCGCCGCAGTCGTCAGCATCGGGAAGAACCGGGTCGACTCGGAGGCGGCGACCAGCACCGCCTTGTATCCCGCGACATTGGCCTGCGACGACAGCGCGTCCATCACCTGCGCACGCGAGATCCGCGGGATCGCTTCCAGCGCGAACGCCTGCACTCCAGCCTTCTTGAGCGCCTCGATCTGGTTGTCGGCGTTGCGCGGCGCCAAGAACCCGACCAGCGTCTGCCCGCTCTTGAGCTTGCCGACCTCCTCGGACGTCGGCGGCGCTACCTTGACCACCACATCGGCCGCCCACGCCTCGCCGATCGTCGCGCCCGCCTCGGTGTAGAGGTCATCGGGCAGCAAGGCCTGTTCGCCCGCGCCTGCTTCCACGACGACGGCCACCCCGCTGTTGACCAGCGACGCCACCGCCTTCGGAACCTGCGCCACCCGCCGCTCGTCGACTCCGGTCTCCCGGACCACGCCGATCACCGGAGCCGCCTGGCCGGCGACATCGACATCGGTCTGCTCATCTGTCATGGCTTATGCAGCTCTACTTCCCCCGCCGGATCCTCCCTGCGGTATGCATTGTGCAGAACCCTAATAGGAAGACACGAATCGCATGACTGTCGACCGGCTGTTGCCCACCGACGAAGCGGCCGACCTGATCGCGCTGACCAGGGACATCGCTGACAAAGTGCTCGACCCGATCGTGGATGCCCACGAGAAGGACGAGACCTACCCCGAGGGCGTATTCGCCCAATTGGGCGCGGCGGGGCTGCTCAGCTTGCCGCAACCCGAGGAGTGGGGTGGCGGCGGCCAGCCCTACGAGGTCTATGTGCAGGTGCTCGAGGAGATCGCGGCGCGGTGGGCGGCGATTGCGGTGGCGGTCAGTGTGCACAGCCTGTCGTCGCATCCACTGCTGGCGTTCGGCACCGACGACCAGAAGCAGCGCTGGCTGCCGGGCATGCTGTCGGGTGAACTGATCGGCGCCTACAGCCTGTCCGAGCCGCAGGCAGGCTCCGATGCGGCCGCGTTGCGCTGCGCGGCGACGAAAACCGGCGACGGCTACGTGATCAACGGATCGAAGTCGTGGATCACCCACGGCGGGCGCGCCGACTTCTACACCTTGTTCGCGCGCACCGGTGAAGGATCGCGGGGGGTGTCGTGCTTTCTCGTGCCGGGCGATCTTGCGGGACTGAGTTTCGGCAAGCCCGAAGAGAAGATGGGGCTGCACGCCGTCCCGACGACATCGGCGTTCTACGACCACGCCCACATCGAAGCCGACCGGTTGATCGGCGCAGAGGGCCAGGGTTTGCAGATCGCCTTCTCCGCATTGGATTCGGGCCGGCTGGGCATTGCCGCGGTGGCCGTTGGGCTGGCGCAGGCGGCGCTGGACGAGGCCGTGAAGTATGCGAACGAGCGAACGACGTTCGGCCGCAAGATCATTGACCACCAGGGCCTGGGCTTCCTGTTGGCCGACATGGCTGCAGCAGTAGCCAGCGCACGGGCGACGTATCTCGACGCCGCGTGCAGGCGGGATCTGGGACGGCCGTATTCGGAGCAGGCCAGCGTATCCAAGCTGGTGGCCACCGACGCCGCGATGAAGGTCACCACCGATGCGGTTCAGGTGTTCGGCGGCGCCGGCTACACGCGCGACTACCGCGTCGAGCGCTATATGCGCGAGGCCAAAATCACCCAGATCTTCGAGGGCACCAACCAGATTCAGCGCCTTGTCATTGCCCGCGCTCTGGCGACGTAACCGCGTACGTCCGACCGTAGACGTCGGTATTACACAGGCGTATATCTAGGCTCATGGCAATCGAGACCGCGGGCAACCGCATCGCCGCATGGCAGCGCACCGCGAGCGCGTCAAGGGTGACTTCGGCCGACGGCTTGCCGCCCGGCCCTAGACTGCCCCGCGCGCTGCAGTCGCTGTTGATCTGGACGCAGCGGCAATGGTTCATCCCGGCGATGCACCGCCGCTACGGCGACACATTCACCGTCAACGCCGAACCGACCGGATACGGCGTCGTGCTGCGTGACCCCGACGACTTGCGGACGATCTTTCGCGGCGACCCAGAGGTCTTTCACGCCGGCGAAGGCAACGCGCTGCTGGCACCGCTGGTGGGCGAGCGCTCGGTGCTCACCATGGACGCGCCTGAGCACGTCGTCGAACGCCGGCGGATGCTGCCGCCGTTCCACGGCGAGCGAATCGCCCGAGTGGTCGCCCTCATGGAGGAGGAGACCGAGCGTGAGGTCGCGCAGTGGCCGACGGGACATGACTTCGAGCTGTTGCCACGCATGCAGGCGCTTACCTTGAGCATCATCGTGCGGGTGGTGCTCGGCGTCGACGAGGACGACCGTGCCGAGGCGGTCGGCGCGGCACTGCGACGAGTGCTGGCGTTCCGGTTGAGCAACATGCTGCTCTGGGTGTGGCCGGGACTGCAGCGGGTGCGGCCCTGGAGCAATATCGTGCGCGACCTCGACCGTGCCGACGAGCTGAT
>JAJKIB010000421.1 GCA_021154745.1 Mycobacterium sp. | reverse complement strand
CGACGACGAGGAGGACATGCTGGCCGAGGTCGGCAACGACACCTCCGAGGCGCCGCGCCGCGACCCGGAAGAAGCGGCGCTGGAGCTACTACAGAACGAGCTCGGCGCCCGTCGTATCGACGGAAGCTAGCGGCTTGCGTGCAAATAGGAGCGCTGAGCGCCACAAATCGCACACAAATCGCTAGAAGTGGAACCGTTTGCGTGTCGCGGACAGTCAATCGTGCGTGCTCGAAGAGTATTTGCGTCGTCAGGACGGCGTCCTCACCCTTGCGCAGGCGCAACGAGCCGGCTTGAGCCGGCACGCCGTCAACCGGCGTGTCCGGTCCGGGCAGTGGAGACGATGCTCGCCAGGTGTGTACTTCGTCGACGACCGTCCGTTCACCGACGCCGCACGCATCCGGGCGGCGGTCTGGGGTTACGGATCGGTTTCCGCGGCCAGTGGGATGGCTGCCGCGTGGTGGCATGGCCTTACGCGGTTTGCCCCCGACATCGTTGAAGTGACGGTGCCAAGGACAAGCCACCAGCGCGAGCGGATGTAGTCGAAAGAAAGGGGTTGCGGGTCACCGAGGTGGCGCTGACGGTCGTGGAAGCGGCCGTTCGACAACGCGGCGGTGCCACGCTGATGGATTCGGCTTTGCAACGCAATCTCGATCTGCCCGAGCGGTGGCGGGCCCATCTGCGAAACAAGGGCCGCCACGGATCACCAGCGGCTCGAAGGCTACTGCACGCGGCATCCGACGGTGCCCGTTCGGAGGCCGAGCGACTCCTTGTCCAGCTTCTGCGCGCGCACAACATCACCGGCTGGCAGACCAACTACCCCGATCGGTGGCTACAAGGTCGACGTTGCGTTTCCGAAGCAGAAGGTGGCTATCGAGGTCGACGGCTGGGCATTCCACAGCGACCACGAAGACTTCCACAAGGACCGCAGATGCTAGAACAAGATTGTCCAGCTCGGCTGGAAGGTGCTGCGATTTACGTGGCTAGACCTTACGGAGTACCCCGAACGCGTGATCGCTGAAATTCGGCTGGCGATCGGCTGGTCTTGACCTGTGTGCGGACAAGAGCGCTCAGCGCAACCAAACGCACACAAATCGCGCGGAAGCTAGGGCGTCCACCACGGCCGCAGCGGCAGGCTGCCATCGCCGCCATGCGAATCCAGCTTGACGGCCAGAACCTGGTGCAGCTGAACCACATTCGTCTCGAAGCCCAGCCGCGATCCGGCCATGTAGAGACCCCACACCTTCGCGGTGGGCAGGCCGACCTCCTCGACCGCCTCGTCCCAGTGCTCGACGAGATTGCGGCACCAGTCGCGCAGCGTCAACGCGTAGTGGTGGCGCAGATTCTCTTCGTGCACCACTTCGAGGCCGACGTCCTGGGCCTCGGTGATGATGCGGCCGGACCCGGTGAGCTCCCCGTCGGGGAACACGTAACGGTCGATGAACCCGCCCGCCGTCGGCCCGGTCCGATTATCAGGTCGGGTGATGCAATGGTTGAGCAGCAACGCGCCGGTGCGCATCTTGGACTTCAGGAAGCGGAAGTACGACGGATAGTTGTGAACGCCAATGTGTTCCGTGAGCCCGATCGACGAAACCGCGTCGAAGCCCGATTCGCGCACGTCGCGGTAGTCGCCGTGGCGAACCTCGGCCAGATCGGTCAGCCCCTGTTCGGCGATCGCCTTCTGTCCCCAGGTGGCCTGCTCCTTCGACAACGTCACGCCGATGGTCTTCACGCCGTGCCGGGCCGCGTAGCGGACCATGCCGCCCCAACCGCAGCCCACATCGAGCAGCCGATCGCCGGGCTTGAGCCGCAACTTCTCGAACACCAGCCGGTATTTGTTGTCCTGCGCCTCTTCCAGGGTCGCGTCGGGGTGCGGATAGCAGGCGCAGGTGTAGGTCATCGACGGGCCAAGCACCCACTCGTAGAAGATGTTTGATACGTCGTAGTGGTGGTGAATCGCCTCGGCGTCACGGGTCCGGCTGTGCCGCAAGCCTTCTGCGATGCGGCGCCAACGGGGCAACGCCTCCTGCGGCGGCGGGGGGATCGGCACCAGGTGCTCGAAGCCGATGGAGCGCACGATGTTGGCGAGCACGCGGGCCGGTGGCCGTTTGAAGTCCATCTTCTCGGCGAGCGCCTTGAGCAGCTCGTAGGGATCGCCCGGATGCACGCCGTGCGGTTCCAGATCGCCTGCCACATAGGCGCGGGCCAGGCCGAGGTCACCCGGAGCGGTGGCCAAGTAGGTGGTGCCGCGGGGGGTCAGCAGGTCCAGGCCCAGCTCGGCGTCGTCGGGTCCGGCGGTACTGCCGTCGTACGCGGTGAACCTCAGCGGCAGCCGTCCCGCCGCGAAGATCTCCAGGATCTCGGCCAGCGTCAGTTTCTTGGCCGGAGCGTGGGGGTCGGCCGTGTTGCCTCTGAATGTCGTCATCGCCTTAGCACCGCCTTCGCATACAAGTCGAGCAGACGTGAATCGGGGTCGTACGTCTTTTTAACGGTCTTGTAGGTCTCCCCGCCATAGAGCTCGTCAAACTCGTCGGAGGAGTAATAGGCGTCCGAATACAGCGATTTGTGTCCGTCGAGCTCGCTGACCTGGCGTTCGATCATTCTGTTGGTGTACCCGTCGGTGGGTGCGACCGGTACCGACGACCAGAAGCCGACGTTGACGTACGTGTGGTGCGGGCGGATCGGATACAGCGGCCAATGATCGTCGCCTCGTAGCCGCAGCGGACACAGCCAGATCGGTTCGATCGGGACGTTGGCGAGGAACCAGTCGACGAACTCCACGGTTCTTTCGATGGGCAGTTCGACGTCCTGCACCACGCGCTCGCGGGGTGGTCGCCCGTTGCGCTCCTCGATCCGGTCGGCGATGTTGAAGCGCTGGTCGTAGCCGATCAGCTTCCAGTAGACGCTGCTGCGCCGGTAGCGCCGCGGCCAGAGCCGGCGGATGCGCGGGTTCTGCGCGCCGAACGCGCGTGAGCACCAGAACCAGTCGGTGTCCCACCGCCACAGGTAGTCGTGAATGGTGAGCCGGTCGTGCTTCTCGCCCTCGCGATGCTGAATGGAGCGGTAGTAAATCTGCTGGCCGGTGTAGTCGCTGACGGGCCCGGGCGTGCCGGTCTGGAAGCCCAGTGTCAAGTATCCCTCTGTGGCGCTGAACACCACACCGTCGACGTAGTCAACAGGAGCGCCATCGTGACCGCCGGTCTCGATGACGCGATCCATCGCTGCGAGCAGGTCCGCCAACGAGTGGAACCGTAGATGCTTGAGGGCGACGAACGGCTTGACGCTCTCCAGCTCGATCTTCAGCCGGACCGAATAGCCCAGTGTCCCATAGGAATTCGGGAACGCATGGAATAGATCGGAGCACAGGTCACGACTTGCGGTGATCACGTCGCCGGTGCCTGTCAGGATGTCCATCTCCAGCACGGACTCGTGCGGCAGGCCGTTGCGAAACGATGCCGATTCGATGCCCAGCCCGGTCACCGCCCCGCCCAGCGTGATGGTCTTCAGCTGAGGCACCACCAGCGGCGACAGGCCGTAGGGCAGCGTGGCCGCGACGAGGTCCTCGTATGTACACATGCCGGCCACCTCGGCAGTGCGCGCGTCGGGATCGACGGCGATGACGCCCGTCAACCCCGAAGTGTCCAGGCCCTTGCTCTTCGTCTTGGCCCGCGCCCGGAACAGGTTCGACGTGGGTTTGGCGAGTCGGACCGTGGCGTTAGGCGGTATCGCCCGGTAGCTCTCCAGCAGCCGCTGCACGCCTGCGGCGTGAGCAGCACGTGCGTCAGTCCCCTCAACAGACACGGATATACGCTAGTCCGCGGCCGCCGCCGATGCGACCGCACCGACATGACAGGAGATCTATCTCATGGGACAGGTCAGCGCGTCCAGCACCGTCTTGATCGACGCCTCACCGGAGATTGTGTTGGCGGCGGTGGCGGATTATGCGACCGTGCGCCCGAAGATCCTGTCCTCGCACTACAGCGACTACCAGGTGCTCGAGGGCGGTCAGGGCGCAGGCACCGTCGCCACCTGGAAATTGCAGGCCACGAAGTCGCGGGTACGCGACGTCAAGGCCAACGTCGACGTGGCAGGCCACACCGTCATCGAGAAGGACGCGAACTCGTCGATGATCACCAATTGGACGGTCGCGCCGGCCGGGCCCGGTTCGTCGGTCACGGTCAAGACGTCGTGGCAGGGCGCGGGTGGCATCGGCGGCTTCTTCGAGAAGACGTTCGCGCCGCTGGGGCTGCGCAAGATCCAGGGTGAGGTGCTGGAAAACCTCAAGAAGCAGGTGGAGGGCGGCGGCCCGACATCGAACAGCGAGGGCAGCTAGCTCGTCCGCGCCGGCTGCGTACCCAGGAAGCCCGCGATACCGCGGACGACCGCGTCGGCGTACTTCTGCCGGCCCTCGGGGGTTTTCATCAGCGCAGAATCGACGGGGTTCTTCATGTTGCCGCATTCGACCAGGATCGACGGGAACTGGGCCAGGTTCAGACCCGCGATGTCGGAGCGGGGATCGAGGCCGTTCGAGCCGGTGTAGGTGGACGGCACGAATCCCGACGCAGCGAGCTGATCGCGCATCGTCTGCGCGAACTGGACGGCGGGCCCCGACTGGGCCTGGTTCAGCGGCGGCGACGAGTAGAGCACGTGGAAGCCGCGGCCGGTGGGCGGACCGCCGTCGCCGTGGATGCTGACGATGGCGTTGGGGTGCAGGGCGTTGGCCATCGCGGCACGTTCGTCGACGCAGGGACCGAGCCCGGTATCGTCGCCGCGCGACATCGCCGTCCGCACACCGAGGGCGGTCAGGGCCTGCCGGATGCGCAGCGTGGTGTCCCAGGTGAAGGTGTGCTCCGGATAGCCGTCGTCGGTCGAGGTGCCGCTGGCCTGGCAGTCCTTGGTGCCGCCGCGGCCGGTGGGCACCTGCTTACTGATCGAGGCGTCGTTGGAGCCGTTATGGCCGGGATCGAGGAACACGATCATGCCGGCGATGTTGGCGGGCGCGGCCGATGCGGGGCTGGCGAGCATCGAGGCGGCGACGAGCAGACCGGTGGCCATCGCGGCCCCGACACGCAGGCAGGCTGGGACGGGCACGGGCGCCACCGTAGCCGTCCTGACGACTAGGCTGAAAGCCCAACCCGCCGCTTGTGGACGAGCGCAACCAAGTCGAGACCAATATGCAAGGGGACTGTCATGCAACCCGGAGGCACGCCCGACATGTCGGCACTCCTCGCGCAGGCGCAGCAGGTACAGCAGCAGTTGATGGAGGCGCAGGAAGCGCTGGCCAACGCGGAGGTTCACGGACAGGCCGGCGGCGGGCTGGTTCAGGTCACCATGAAGGGCAGCGGCGAGGTGGTGGCGGTGGCGATCGATTCGAAGGTCGTCGACCCCTCCGATGTCGAGACGCTGCAGGACCTCATCGTCGGCGCCATCGCCGATGCCTCCAAGCAGGTCACCATCCTCGCTCACGATCGGCTCGGGCCGCTCGCGGGTGGCATGGGTGGCCTAGGTCTTCCGGGGCTGTGACTTGTTCGAAGGCCCCGTCCAGGATCTGATCGACGAGCTCGGCAAGTTGCCCGGTATCGGGCCGAAGAGTGCGCAGCGGATCGCTTTTCATCTGCTTAGCGTCGAGCCGCCGCAGATTGATCGTCTTACTGGTGTGTTGGACAGAATCCGCGACGGCGTGAAGTTCTGCGCGGTGTGCGGGAACGTCTCCGACGAGGACCGTTGCAGAATTTGCTCCGATGCACGCCGCGATGGATCTGTGGTGTGTGTGGTGGAGGAGCCGAAAGATGTGCAGGCCGTAGAGCGCACCCGTGAATTCCGCGGCCGCTACCACGTCTTGGGCGGTGCATTGGATCCGTTGTCGGGCGTGGGACCCGAGCAGCTGCGAATCCGCGAGCTACTCAACAGGATTGGCGAACGGGTCGACGGTGTGGACATCACCGAGGTGATCATCGCCACGGATCCGAACACCGAGGGCGAGGCCACCGCGACGTACTTGATGCGGATGCTGCGCGACATCCCCGGCCTCACCGTGACGCGGATCGCGTCCGGGCTGCCGATGGGCGGCGACCTGGAATTCGCCGACGAGCTGACGCTGGGTAGGGCGCTCGCGGGCCGCCGCGCCATGGCCTAAAGGGCGGTTCGCGAAACGTACGTTTTGTAGAGCTCTTCTCGAACTTCCTGTACAAAACGTGCGTCTCGCGGAGGTGTCGGCCTCCTTTGTCACCATGCCGCCATGGGCGAGGTATTCCGGGGAAGTGAAGCACTTGCATCGGGCCGGTTGACGCGACAACAGCTGCGGCGCTGGTATCAGCCGCTCTACCGCGGGATATATCTGGACGCGAGGGCGGCGCCGACACTGAGGGACAGAGCCACAGCGGCCTGGCTGGCTTCGGATCGCCGGGGCGTCATTGCAGGAGTTGCGGCGTCAGCATTGCACGGTGCGCAATGGGTCGACGCCGACGTACCAATCGAACTCATCTCCAATCGTGCCCGCCGACAGCGCGGCCTGATCGTACGAAATGAGGCGCTGACTGAAGACGAGATCACGTACGTCGGAAGACTGCCGGTCACGACGCGGGTACGCACGGCATTCGACCTTGGCCGCTACCTACCGCGGGGAGAAGCCATTGCGCGACTCGACTCCCTCATGCACTCGCAGATCTTCTCGATTGAAGACGTGCTATTGCTCGCCAAGCGGTATCGGGGCGCACGTGGGCTGAAGGGGCTGCGAGCTGCGCTTCCCCTTGTCGACGGCGGCGCCGCGTCACCACAGGAGACCTGGCTGCGGCTGCTCTATATCGACGCTGGATTGCCAACGCCCACAACCCAAATCCCCATCGTTGCGGGCCGGGGGCGACTCGTTCGGATGGCGGACATGGGCTGGGAGGAATTCATGGTCGTGTCCGAGTACGACGGCGGCCAGCACCAAACCAACCGCGGGCAATACGTCAAGGACATCCGGAGCCTGCGCAAGGCCAGGAGCCTGGGCTGGATCGTCGATCAAGTCGTCAAGGAGGATCGCCCCGCGGAGATCGTCGAGCGTGCGCGGACGGCGTTGCTCACCCGCGGCTGGCGCCCCTAGGTTCGCGAAACGTTCGTTTTGTAGAGTCCATCGCGCACTTTCTCTACAAAACGTACGTTTCGGCGAAGGCTCAGACCCGACGGGGGGCGGCCAGGCGTTCGCGGCGCAGCTGCGCCACCTCGTCGATCTCCAGCGGCGGCAAGTCACCCACCACGCGGCTCAGCAGATGATCAGCCAGCTCCGGATTGCGGGCCAAGCAGGGCCCATGCAGATACGTCGCCACCACGCTGCCCTGCACCGCCCCGTCGATGCCGTCACCTGCGCGGTTGCCAGCGCCGCTGATGATCTTCGCAAGTGGTTGAGCCGCGGGGCCGAGAACCGTTCCGCCACGGTGGTTTTCGAACCCCGTCAGCTTGTCGGCCAAACCCGGGATCAGCGGTTCGGACACCACCTCGCCGATGGTCCGCTTTTCCTGCGGCGACGTGGTGACGTCCAGCAGGCCAACTCCCTCGACGCGCTCACCCGACGACGTCTCGTACCAGTGCCCCAGCACCTGGATCGCTGCGCAGATCGCCAACACCGGTGCCCCTCGCGCGGCCGCCTGCTGCAAACCGGGATAACGCTGAAGGTGCTTGGTCGCCAGCCGCTGCGCGTAATCCTCTGCGCCGCCCAGCGCGTAGAGGTCGAGCTCCGACGGCACCGGGTCCGACAGTGTGATCTCGACGACCTCTGCGTCAAAACCTCGCAGCCGCAACCGTTGCCGCATCACCACGGAGTTTCCGCCGTCGCCGTACGTGCCCATCACGTCGGGCAGCACCACCCCGATCCGCACCGTCGACTCAGACATGTCGCGACAACCTTCGTTGAAGCTGCAGGAAGGCCGTGTAGTTCGCGACCACTTCCACATGCCCCGGTGGACACGACGTGATGGCCTCAACCGCGTTGTGCACCAACGTGTGTTCCACGCCCGCGTAGCCGAGGCGCACAGCCAGGTCGGTCCCTCGCTCGCCTGCGGCCACCACAGGATGAGCCTGCGAGTGCTTCACAAAGTGCTCGAAGTTGACGTCCCACAGCCACGACAGGTCCTCGCCGTCGGGCACCTGACCGTTGACCGAAATCACCACCGAGCCTGCGTCGGTGTCCACCATCGACAGCGCCTCCTGCCAGCCCGCCGGATTCTTGGCCAGCAGCATGCGAACTGTATGTGCGCCCAGTTGCACCT
>JAJKIB010000420.1 GCA_021154745.1 Mycobacterium sp. | reverse complement strand
CGTCGAATCCCGCGATCAGCCACGTGCCGCTGACCTTTCCGGCGTCATCGCTCGATGGCGGAGGCACCTCGTGCCAGCCAAGGGTGTAGAGCAGCCGGGTGGCATCGCCACCGAGGCCGCGCAGCAACGCCTCGCGGGGCGCGCGCTTGACCGTGAACTCGCGAATACCTCCGAGCTGGCGGCCATCGCGATCGAGGAAGTCGAGATCGAAGACCTGGGTTTCGCTGTCGAGTTCGCTGCTGTGCCACCTCGCGCGACAGTAGAACCGCCGAGGCATCTTCTCCTTCAGCATCACCTTCCCGTACCGCAGGGGCAGGAACAGATCGTTCACGCCCTGCTCGGCCGCGAGAAGGGCGGGGAACGCCGGGAAGGCGACTCCGGTGCACAGGTCCATCAGCACCGGGTGCATCGGCTCGGTTCCGAGTTGTTCGGCGAGTTCCTCGCCCACCAGGATGTCGCCGACCGCCTCACCCTCGCCGAGCCACAGCGACTTCAGGGAACCGGACCAGGTCGGCCCCCATGCCAGTTCCAGGTCGGCGAAGGTCTCGAACAACTCCTGCGGACGCATGCGGTTGAGCCGCTCGATCGCTTCGTCGACCGGATCATTTTCGGATACTGGCTCGTCATCAACTCCGGCGACGACGGTGCCTTCGGCGTTCAACGACCATTCGGCACCGCGTTCACCGTACGGGCGGCTGTGTACTTGGAATTTTGATCCGCCGCCGTCCTCCACCGGGTGGAGGGTCAGCTGTACCTCACGAGAACTCTTCTCGGGCAGGATGATCGGCTCGTAGAAGAAAACGTCTTTCACGCGCGCCGGGGTACCGACTGCGGCCAGCGCCATGGCTGCATACGTCGCCCCGGGGACGACGACGGTGCCATAGATGACATGGTCGGGAAGCCACGGCTGCGATTTGACGGACAACCTGCTGGTGTAGACGGAGTCGCCGGAGGCGAGGTCCTTCGCGCTACCCAGGATTCCTGATACCGCGGGACCGCCCGACCCCTCTATAGCGAACCCGGACGTCTTGGGCCAGAAGCGGCGGCGCTGGAACGGATAGGTGGGCAACTCGAGTCTGCGACGGGGCTGGCGATGCAGCGCAGCGAAATCGGGTCGGTGACCGCCGACGTAGGCCGCGGCGAGCGCGTCGGCGATCTGGCGCCGGTCGCCAACGCCTTTACGCAGCGAGACGATCGCCCGCGGCGCGGCCAGGTGCTCCGGCCAGACCTGTACCGCCGCTCCGGTCAACACCGGTTGCGGCCCGATTTCCATCAACACCGAACATCCCAGCGCCGCCACGGTGCGCACACTTTCGGCGAATTGCACCGGCTGGCGGGAATGCCGCCGCCAGTATTGCGCGTCGAGCGGGGTTTGGGCCGTGAGCACGGCGCCGGTGCGGTTGCAGACCAGTGGCAGCGTCGGGGCAACGTACTGCAATTGCGCTGCGTACGACTCGAATTCATCGAGCACCGGATCCAGCAGTTCCGAGTGGAAAGCGTGGCTGGTCTGCAGCCAGGTGCAGCGGATCCCCTCGTCACCGAATCTGGCGACGATCTGTTCCAGCTCCTCACCGGGACCCGAGAGCACTGTGTTGGGCCCGTTGTAGGCCCCGACCGACACTCGTGGGTATTCGCCGGCGATCGCCTCGACGTGCTTGGCGTCGGTGAACACCGCGACCATTCGCCCACCTTCGGGCAGGCTGCCGAACAACCGGCCGCGCTCGGCCATCAGCCGTGCGCCGTCCTCGAGGCTGAAAACTCCGGCCACACATGCCGCTGCGTACTGGCCAACGCTGTGCCCAAGCACCACGTCGGGCTCGATGCCCCACGATTGCCACAATCGGGCAAGACCCATCTCGACGGCGAAAAGCGCTGGCTGCGCAAACGACGTGTGCCGCAACCTTTCTCCGGCCTCGCCACCGGTGTCTCGGTCGGTGGCGAACATCACCTCCAGCAACGGATGCGGCAGGATGTCTTTGACCGCGTCCGCGCAACGTGTCACCGTTTCGGCGAAAACCGGCTCAGCGTCGAACAACTCACGTGCCATCCCCGGATATTGGCTGCCCTGCCCGGTGAACAACCACGCCGTCGTCGGGTGGTGTGTGTGCTCGCCACGCACGACACCGGGTCGCGTGCGGTTGTCGGCCAGGTCCGCCAGGCCCTCGCGCGCACCCTCGATCGAATCCACGACCAGCGCGGCGCGATGTTCGAAATGCGAACGGCCCATCCCGGCGGTGAGGCATACGTCGGCGAGGTCGGCATCCGGGTGGGCGTTCAACCAGGCCTCATAACGCCGCGCCAACGCCACCAGTGCTTCCGGTGACCGCGCGGACAGCGCAAGCACGTTGTCGGGCTGGTCGTGGGTGGCCGGCTCCGGGGTCACCTCTTGCGCCGGCGCCTCTTCGATCAGCACATGCGCGTTCGTGCCGGTAAACCCGAAGGAACTCACGCCGGCGCGCCGCGGCCTGCCGTTGGCGTGCCACGGAATCGCCTTGTCCACGACTCGCACCGGCAGCGAGTCCCATGGGATGTGCGGCGATGGGTTCTCGAAGTGCAGGCTCTGCGGCAGCAGCTCGTGCTGGAGCGACAACACGACTTTGATCAGACCTGCAGCCCCGGATGTCGATTCGGTGTGACCGATGTTGGACTTCACCGATCCCATCAGTAGCGGTCGGTCCGCGTCACGAGAGGCACCGTAGGCGGCCGCGGCCGCCTGCACCTCGATCGGATCACCCAGCGGGGTGCCCGTCCCGTGCGCCTCGAGGTAGTCGACATCCCCGCCTGCCAAACCGGCGCGAGCCAGCGCCGTCCCGATAAGCCGTTGCTGTGCGCCACCATTGGGCACCGTCAAACCGCTGGAGGCGCCGTCCTGGTTGACCGCGCTGCTGGGAATGACGGCGCAGACCCGATCGCCATCGCGCACCGCGTCGCTCAGCCTCTTGAGCACGAGAATTCCGCAGCCTTCGCCGCGCACATAGCCGTCGGCGGAGGCGTCGAAGGTCTTGCACCGCCCGACGGGGGAAAGCATCCTGGCGCGTGAGGCGGCGACAGCTGTCACAGGGCTCAGCAAGACGTTCACCCCGCCGGCCAACGCCATGTCGCAGTCACCGGAGTGCAATGCCTGACAGGCCTGATGGACGGCCACCAACGCCGAGCTGCATGCGGTATCGATCGCCACTGCCGGTCCCTCGAGTCCCAGCGCGAAGGCGACCCGACCGGAAATGGCATTGAGCGCATTACCGGTGATGAAGTGGGGTTCGATTTTGTCGATCGACTCGGCGGACAACAGGTGCGCATACTCGTTGGCACCCACTCCCACGAAGATGCCGGTTGAACTGCCGCGCAAAGTGGACGGCGCGTACCCAGCCCTTTCCAAACCCTCCCACACAGTTTCGAGCATCAGCCGCTGCTGTGGCTCGATCCAGACGGCCTCGCGCGGCGAGATGCCGAAGAATTCGGGATCAAATCCGTCGATACCGTCGAGGAATCCGCCGAAGCGCGTGTAGGTCTTGCCCGCAGTCTCTGGATCCGGGTCGTAGAACTCGTCGATGTCGAATCGGTCCTCCGGGACTTCCCGGATCGCATCGACACCGCCGGACAGCACCTCCCAGAAAGCTTCCGGGTCGGGCGCGCCGGGGAAGCGGCACGACACCGCGACGATCGCGATCGGTTCGTCCGTGCGTGTCGTCACCGCTGACGCCGGCTGTGGCCCCGGCTTCCCCTGCTCGCTGAGACCGAGCACGTCGCCGAGCAAGTAGTCGGCGGCGTCGGACAGACGGGGGTGATCCATCACCAGGGTGACGGGAATCTCGCGGCCCACTCCCGCTTCGAGGCGGCGCCGCAATTCGACGGCCATCAGCGAATCCATGCCGAGGTCGAAGAAACCCGCGTCCTCGTGGATCTCCCCGGCATCTACGCGCGTCACCTCTGCTACCGCGTCGCGCAGGTAATCGGTCAGAAGTTTCTTGCGCTGCTGCACCGGAGCCGTGGTTAGCCGCTCGACCAGCTGGGTCTTGCCGGAGGGAGTTGCAGACGGCGCCGCAGCAGGCAGCTCAGAGGGCACCTCGCGCTCCAACTCCGCCAGGAATGCCCGCCTCCCAGCCTGCTGGTACAGCGGCAGGAAACGAGCCCAGTCGATCCGGGCTACCACTCCTTGTGCCGAATTGGCCGCCACGACATCGGCCACACCGGCCAGCGCATCGGCGGGTGACAACGTCGCCACCCCGCGCTCATCCAGGCGTGCACGCGACTCCGCGTCGGCCATGCCCGCCGACCAGGGACCGAAGTTGACGCTGATTCCGCAGATGCCCTGCTTGCGCTGGCGCCAGGCCAGCCCGTCGAGGAACGCATTCGCCGCGCCGTAGGCGGTTTGACCGAATCCTCCCCATACCGAGGCGATCGACGAGGTGCTGATGAAGAAGTCGAGCTGCAGGTCAGCCGCTGCCTCACTCAAATGCCAAGCACCCCAGACCTTCCCACCGAAGACGCGATCTACTTCCGCGTCGTCCAGGTTGCTCAGCGGGGTGGTACCGATTTCGCCCGCAGCATGGACGATGCCGCCTAACGGCGGTAGCTCGGCCTGCACGGTGGCTAACAGGCGGGCGACATCGTGCGCATCGGCGACATCGGCAGCGACGACACGGAATTCGCAACCGTGCTGTTCGCCCAGTGCATCGATGCGCTGCTGCGTCGCATCGCTGGGCGCACGTCGGCTGGTCAGCACCAGATGCTTGGCGCCATGCGCGGCCAGGTATCCGGCGATTTCCAGTCCTATGGAACCGAGGCCCCCAGTAACGAGATACGTTGCGTCATCGCGCAGTTCCAGCGGCGTATCGCTCGGCTGGGCAGCCCGCCGAACCAGTCGGGGGACGTAGACCGCTTGATCGCGCAGCGCGACTTGATCTTCCCTGAGGGTCGAGTCACGCTGCGGCGTGATCCGGTTGATGAATCGAGACCATTCGTCGGCAGTGCCTTCGGACAGATCGGCCAGTCCGCCCCACATTTGCGGAAGCTCCAGCGACGCGGCACGACCGAATCCCCACAGGCAACTCTGATCCGGCGCCACGGTGTCCGCGTCGGCGACTCGCTGTGCGCCACGGGTCACCACCCAGATAGGCCTGCGGAGTTCAGCAGCAACCGCGGCGCGGAAGAGTCGCCGTGTTCCGCCCAGGATCCGGTGTTGCATCCGCAACAATGACCGCATCGACGGTGCGCCCTGGGAGTCCAGTGCCGCGACATGCACGATACGTAGCGTCGAATCGTCTGCTGCCGCAGCGCGCAACGTGTCTGCTAGTTGTTCCTCGTCCGCGTCCGACAGCGGCAACCCGAGGATTTGGTGCCGGTGGCCGCGTGCCGTCAGCACGTCGACCAATGACTGGACGGCATCGGTGGCATCGCCGATGAGGATCCAGGCCGACCCCTCGCGGGCTTCCGCGCAGGAGATTGGAGCTGGGAGTTTCTCCCAACGGATCTCGTAGCGGTCGTCCGCGATGGATTGGGTTGTACGTTGTCGGTTGTGTTGTGCCGCAAGCTTGGTCAGCACACTGAGGGTCTGATGATCGCCGCTTGCACCGTCGAGCAGGATCGCGAGTTCCTCGATGCGGCCGTCCTCGAGAAGGCGGACGGCCTGGGTACGCGCGGCAAGCTGCTGCTTTGCGTGATGCCTATCTGGATCTTGGTTGTCTCGAAATG
The DNA here is from genome assembly GCA_021154745.1 of Mycobacterium sp. Taxonomy (GTDB): domain Bacteria; phylum Actinomycetota; class Actinomycetes; order Mycobacteriales; family Mycobacteriaceae; genus Mycobacterium. Next base: position 10,840 of record JAJKIB010000420.1, on the reverse strand, counting down.
AGTACTGGCGGTGCTCGAACGGATAGGTGGGCAGGTCGAGCTTTCGCGCGTGCGCCTGCCGGAAAGCGGCGAACTCGGGCAGGTGGCCCAAGACATAGGCGTCGGCAACGGCTTCGGTGATCTGCCGGTGGTCGGCGGTAGTTCGGCGCAGAGACGTGATCACCCGCGGTGCGGTGGCCGGGTCAGGCCATGTCCCCAGGGCCGCGGCGGTGAGCACCGGTCGTGGGCCGATCTCGAGCAACAGTTTGCAATTCAGATCGGCAAGGGTGCGCACGCTCTTGGCGAACTCCACCGGTTGACGCGCGTGACGGCGCCAATAGGCGCCACCGAGCTTCATACTCCTGCCAAGCGGGGCGCCGGTGCGGTTGTCAATGAGAATCCGTTGTGGCGTACTGAAATCGAATCGCTCCGCATACGACTCGAATTCGTCGAGGATCGGGTCCAGCAGCGCCGAGTGGAACGCGTGGCTGGTATCCAACCAGTCACACCGGACACCGTCGGCCGCCAGTGCAGCCACCGCCTTCTCCAGATCCTCTGCGTGGCCGGACAATACGGTGTTTGCACCGTTGTAGGCGGCGACCGACAGGCTCGGGAACTCGTCGGTCAGGCTCTCGACACGTTCGGCGGCGGTGAACACCGCGACCATCCGGCCACCCGCGGGCAAGCTGCCGAAGAGGCGACCGCGTTCGGCCATCAGCAGCGCGCCGTCCTCGAGACTGAACACGCCCGTGACGCAGGCCGCCGAATACTGGCCGACGCTGTGGCCCAGCACGACGTCTGGCTCGAAACCCCACGACTGCCAGAGGCGTGCCAAGCCCATCTCCACCGCGAACAAGGCGGGCTGCGCGTAGGAGGTCTGCCGCAGCGTCTCTTCGCTGTCCGGGCTGTCCACATCGAAAATCATGTCCAGCAAAGGCTTTTCGAGAACGCCCGCGACTGCGGCCGCGCAACGATTCAGCGTCTCGGCGAACACCGGCTCGGTGTCGAACAACTCCTTGGCCATGCCGGGGTACTGGCTGCCTTGACCGGTGAACAGCCACGCCGTCTTCGGCGTGTCATGGGATTCCCCGCGAACCAAACCGGGTGCCGGGCGGTCGTCCGAGAGCGCGCCGAGTAGCTCGATGGCAGATTCTCTCGAATTGACCACCAACGCGGCTCGGTGCCCCAAGTGTGCTCGCCCCGTGCCGGCGGTAAAGCACACGTCCGCCAAGGTGGCCTCCGGGTGCGCGTTCAACCAGCTGCGGTATTGATCGGCGACCTGCACCAACGCGGCGGGCGTCCGCGCCGAGAGCGGAAGAATGCTGAATAGCCGGTCCCCGGGCTGCTCGACGGGGCCCGGCTGCGGTGATTCCCCGGGCGCTTCTTCGAGAATGACGTGCGCGTTGGTCCCGGAGAACCCGAACGAGCTCACCCCTGCAATACGGGGACGACCATTGCGCTCCCAGGGGATGGTCTCCTTCACCACCTCTACCGGAAGTCGATCCCACGGAATGTGCGGCGACGGGTTTTCGAAGTTGAGGTGCTTCGGCAGAGCCTCGTTCTCGAGCGACAGGATGACCTTGATGACGCCCGCGATTCCCGCGGCCGCTTCCAGGTGCCCGATGTTCGTCTTCGCCGAACCGATCAACAGCGGCCGGCCGGGTTCGCGTCCGGCACCGAGCGCCGCACCTGCGGCCTGGGCCTCGATCGGGTCGCCCAGCGAGGTCCCGGTGCCGTGCGCTTCCAGGTATCCGATGTCGCTGGGTTCGAGGTCGGCGCGCTTCAACGCATCGGCGATAACCCGTTGCTGGGCAACGCCGTTCGGCACCGTCAAACCACCCGATGCACCGTCCTGGTTGACCGCGCTGCCGCGGATTACTGCGCGAATCCGGTCACCGTCGCGGATCGCGTCCTCGAGGCGCTTGATGACGATGACGCCGCAACCCTCGCCGCGCACATAGCCGTCCGCTGCCGCGTCGAACGTCTTGCACCGGCCGTCGGGCGCAAGCATGCGCGCGCTGGAGAACGTGATCATGGCCGCCGGACTGAGCAGGACGTTCGCGCCGCCGGCCAACGCGAGGTCACATTCACCTAAGCGGAGCGCTTGGCACGCGTGATGGATCGCCACCAGCGAGGAACTGCACGCCGTATCGACGGCGACCGCGGGACCTTGCAGCCCCAACCGATAGCTGATCCGGCCCGCCGCTGCGGCATTCGACGTCCCAATGGCCATGTAGGCCTCGATCTCGGGATACGTCAGCTCATCGGACACCATTCCCAGGTAGTCGTGAGTGGCCAAGCCCACGAACACACCGGTGTTGGTGTTGGCCAAAGCCGTTGGCGCGGTTCCCGAATGCTCCACCGCGCGCCACGCCGTCTCCAGCAACAGCCGGTGCTGCGGGTCCATCAACCTGACTTCGCGCGTCGACATACCGAAGAACGGCGCGTCGAAGCCCGTCACATCATCGACGAAACCCGCACGACGGGTCACGACCTTGCCAGGAGCACCGGGTTCCTGGTCGAAGAATTCGTCGACATCCCAGCGGTCCCTGGGCACCTCCGATATCGCGTCGCGGCCCTCGCGCAGCACGTCCCAGAACGCATCGCAGTCCTGGGCACCTGGAAATCTCGCCGCGTAGCCGACGATTGCAAAACGAGTAGCCGGCTCGTTCGGATGTGCGGCGGATCCCATGCCGTTGTTGTCCTCCGTTGCATCGGCGGTCAGAACATGACCCTGCAGGACACCTGTTTGCGCCCGAAAATAAACGTCTCCGACGCACACTATGGCATGTGCGCCCGCGGCATGCGCGTTGCTGCTGCCCGGTGCTCGGCTTGCGCGCCGGACGACCGTGGAAGAAGCCAGAGTATGTTGATCCGGCAACGGCTTATGCCGTATCCGGAGCCGGCATAAGCGGGTTGGACTGGGAGGACCAAGTTTTGCGCATCGGCAAGATCACGGTTGGCGCACTTGATGAATGGTCGCTGAATCCGGGCGTTGTCATCTCCTGGCATCCGACGGCGGCGGCTGCCGACAAGGCGCGACAAGCGCCGGTCAGTTCGGTGCCGGTCAGCTATATGCAGCGCCAACATCTTCGTAACTACTGCGAACGGACAGCCGCAGGATTGAACTTTTCCCGGCAAATCATCGCTAGCTGTGACGTGGCCGGCCAATGCGATATTTCTGCCATGGATCACGCCGTCAACACATACTTACGTCGGCACGACACGTTCCGCAGTTGGTTCGAACAGACCGCTGATGGAGAGTTCATACGGCATGCCATCAACGATCCGGCCGATATTGAATTCGTGCCGATCGATCAGGGCAACATGACGGCTGACGAGATACGCGCTCACGCCGTGGCCATACCGAATCCGTTGGAGTGGGGCTGCTTCACTTTCGGGATAATCCAGAACGAGAGCCACTTTACGTTCTTTGCCGCCATGGATCACGTGCACGGGGATGCGACGTTGATCGGCACAACGATGTTGGAAGCCAACGGAATGTATTCGGCGCGCAGCGGTGGCGGTCAGGCCCTTACGCTTCCCGATGCCGGTAGCTATGACGAATTTTGTGTTCGCGAGCGCGAGCAGACGTCAGCGTTGACGGTGGATTCGCCGGGGGTACGCGCGTGGATTGACTTTGCTGAGAACAACAGCGATGGCTTTCCTGAATTCCCGCTTCCGCTGGGTAACCCGCAGGAGTCGACCAGCAGCGGCATGACCTCTGAAATCCTGATGGACACGGCACAAACGGAACGCTTCGAGTCAGCCTGCACCGCGGCCGGCGCCCGCTTCGTCGGCGGCTTGTTCGCTTGTCTAGGTCTGGTGGAGCACGAGTTCACCGGTGCTCTCACCTATTACGGGCTCACTCCGAGGGATTCCCGCACAGGCAGCGACAATTTCATGACGCAGGGTTGGTTTACCGGCTTGATCCCGATCTGCGTCCCCATGGCGGCGACCTCTTTCAGTGATGCCGCCTGGGCGGCACAGGCCTCTTTCGATTCTGGCCTGGACATGTCGAGAGTGCCGTACTACCGCGTATTGGAGTTGGCGCCGTGGTTGAACTGGCCACGGCCGAACTTTCCGGTGTCGAACTTCTTGCATGGTGGCGCCGCTCCGCTCAACGCTGTCCTCGCAGCAGCCGACATGGGCCTTGCGGACAATATCGGGATCTACCCGGACGGCCGGTATTCATACCAATTGACGGTCTACATATTCCGTTACGGGGAGGGCACGGTCATGGCGATCATGCATCCCGACAACCCGGTCGCCCAGAAATCAGTTACCCGCTACATGGAGGCGATGAAGTCGGTGTCCGTACGGGTCGCTGACAGCGGGCACTGGGGCCGCGTCGCATAGCGTGGAGCAACTCGACGGCTACGACCATCCCAGGGCTATGCCGCGATTGCGCAAGTTCCGGGCGAGGGTGAGGGTGATATGCGACGGCTAGCCGATCTTCTCGTGCGGGGGCCCTGGGTGGTGATCGGGGTCTGGCTCGCGATTGCGGTCGCCCTGCCGCTGACGTTTCCGAGCCTGAGCGAGATGGCCCAGAGGCATCCGCTCGCCATCCTGCCCAGCGATGCGCCGTCGAGCGTCACCGCCGAGAAGATGGCCGCGGCGTTTCAAGAACCGGGTTCGGACAATCTTCTCGTCGTTGCCTTCATCAACGAGACCGGGCTCACGCCCGCCGACGAGACTGCCTACCGCAAGCTCGTGGCCGCGCTGCGCGACGACGTCGCCGATGTCGTGTCGGTGCAGGACTTCGTCAGCACGCCACAACTTCGACCGTTCCTGACGAGCGAGGACAAGACCACCTGGGTGTTGCCGGTCAGCCTCGAGGGGGAAGTGGGCACACCGCGGGCCTTCGACTCATTCAACCGGGTGGCCGACGTCGTCAATCACAATGCCGTAGCCGACGGTCCACTTACTGTGCACGTCACCGGTCCCGCGGCCACCGTCGCGGACCTCACCGTCGCGGGCCAACACGATCGCCTACCTATCGAGATCGCGATCGCCGTCTTGGTTCTCGCCGTGCTGTTGCTGGTGTACCGCAGCGCTGTCACGATGCTGCTGCCGTTGGTGACGATCGGATCGTCGCTGGTGATCGCGCAGGCTGTGGTGGCCGGGTACTCCCAACTGACCGGCTCGGGTGTCTCCAATCAGTCCATCGTGTTCCTGAGCGCGATCATGGCCGGAGCCGGAACGGATTACGCGGTGTTTCTCATCAGCCGCTATCACGACTATCTGCGGTCGGGTGATGACTTCGATCATGCGGTGAAGGCCGCGATGATCTCGATCGGGAAGGTGATCACCGCATCCGCCGCCACCGTGGGGCTCACTTTCCTTCTGCTGAGCTTCGCGCAGATGGGGGTGTTCAAAACCGTCGGAGTGTCGTCGGCGATCGGAATCGGCATCGCATTCCTCGCCGGTGTGACCCTGCTCCCGGCGATTCTGGTGCTCGCCGGACCGCGCGGCTGGGTCAAGCCGCGGCGCGAACTGACCGCCCGGTTCTGGCGGCGATCCGGCATCCGCATTGTGCGCCGGCCGGTGCCACATCTGGTCTGCAGTGTGCTCGTGTTGGCCCTACTGGCCGGCCTCGCAATCTTCGCGCGCTACAACTACGACGATCGCAAGGTCGTCGCGGCGTCGGCGCCGAGTTCGATCGGATACGCCGCTCTGGAACGCCATTTCCCCATCAGTCAATCCATCCCCGAATACATCCTCGTCCAGTCGCCGCATGACTTGCGCACGCCGCGGGCCCTCGCGGACCTGGAGCAGCTGGCTTCGCGCGTCGCGCAACTGCCGAACATCGGTCTTCTCAGCGGCATCACCCGACCCCTCGGCGACGTGCCGCCGGAGTTCCGGGCCACATATCAGGCCGGTCTTGTCGGTACCCGGCTCGCCGACGGCTCCGCCCAGATCGGTCAACGCAGCGGCGACCTCAAACGACTGACGGACGGGGCGAATACGTTGGCCGACAGCCTCGCTGATGTGCGCGGTCAAATCAACACGATCGCGCCCAGCATCCAGAGCCTCGTCGACACGTTCTCCTCGGTGCGAACCCAATACGGAGGTGACAAGCTTGTGCGCGACGTCGACACCGCGGCCAAACTCGTCGCCAGCATCAACGCGCTCGGTAATGCCATGGGCGTCAACTTCAACGCCGTCAAGGACATGTTCGCCTGGATAGGCCCGGTCCTGACAGCGCTCCAGGGCAACCCGGTCTGCGACGCCAATCCCTCCTGCAGTGACACCCGCATCCAGTTTCAGCGGCTCGTCGCGGCGCGTGAGGACGGCAGCCTCAACCAGATCAACGATCTCGCCCATCAGCTCGAGGGTGTCGAAGACAGGCAGACCCTCAACCAGGCGGTGACCAAGCTGAATGCCGCCATGGCGAACGTCGCCAAGGCAGTCAACACCATGGGACTGAACCAACCCGGCGGCCCGCAGAAGGGCTTGACCCAGCTGCAACAAGGCGCGAACCGCCTGGCCAGCGGAAGCCGTGAAGTGGCCGGCGGGGTGGATGAACTCGTCAAGCAGGTCAAAGTGATCGCTGCCGGGCTCGACGAGGCGTCAACATTTCTGCTGACGATGAGGAACAGCGCCGCGGACCCGGCACAGGCAGGGTTCAACATCCCGCCCGAAGTGCTGAATCTGCCGGACTTCCAGAAGGCCGCCGGGGCCTATATCTCGCCGGACGGGCACTCGGTGCGGTACCTGGTTCAAACGAAGCTCAACCCGTTCGGCCCCGAGGCGATGGATCAGGTCAATGAGATCTATGACGTCGCGCGGGGCGCCCAGCCGAACACCACGCTGGCCGACGCCACGATATCGATGGGCGGGTTCCCCGTCGCACTGCGGGACACGCGCGACTACTACCAGCAGGACATCCGATTCATCATCGTCGCGACCCTCATAGTCGTCCTGCTGACCTTGATGGTGCTGCTGCGTGCGGTCATCGCACCCCTTTATCTCGTCGGTTCCGTGGTGATCTCGTTCTTCGCAGCGATCGGTGTCGGCATTCTGACTTTCCAGCTGATACTCGGTCAGGAATTGCATTGGAGCGTGCCCCCATTGGCTTTCGTGGTGCTGGTCGCGGTGGGCGCCGACTACAACATGCTTTTCGTGTCACGATTGCGAGACGAATCTCCGCACAGCGTGCGTTACGGCGTCATCCGAGCCCTGGGTTCGACGGGTGGTGTGATCACCGCGGCGGGCCTGATCTTCGCTGCCTCGATGGGCGGTCTCTTGTTCTCGAGTATCGGCATCGTGGTCCAGGGCGGTTTCGTGATCGGTGTGGGAATCCTGCTAGATACCTTCGTGGTCCGCACGATCACGGTGCCCGCCGTCGCTGCACTGGTCGGGAAGGCGAACTGGTGGCCGTCACGGATCGGGCCGCGGCGGTCAGCGATGCGGGCGCCAGCCGAAATTGCCTAGCAACGTCCGGGTTCGCGCGCACACGTCATGTATGTGAAACTACAAACGAAGCGGAGCGGTCAGTACTCAGGGATGAAGAAGCTCCTCGCAGGACTTGCGGTCATGCGCAGGCTGACAACCACTCCGAGCCGACAGATCCGACGAGTTAGTACGGACGTGATGTGACGCCTACGCCCCAGTCATCCATTCTCTCGATGCTGCACGGACGCGCCAGCCTGCGCCCCGACGACGTGGCATTCACGTTCACCGATTACGTCCACGACTCGGCGGGCGTCCGCAAGAGTCTCACGTGGTCGCAGCTGTCCCGCCGAACTTTGAATGCGGCATGTGAGCTCAGCCTTCATGCGTCGGTCGGAGACCGAGCGCTGATTCTGGCCCCTCAGGACCTGGATTACATCCTGGCTTTCCTCGGCTCCATGCAGGCTGGGTTGAGCGCGGTGCCACTGCCATTGCCGCATCGCGGCTCGAGTCATGACCGGGTGAGTGCGGTCTTTGCCGATACACAACCCGCGGTTGTCCTCACGACGTCCCCGACCGCGGAAGATGTCGGCGATTACGTCGATCAGTCACGCATGGACACTGCGCCGAAGATCGTCGAGATCGATTCGTTGAATCTGGATGACGGTGACGGACCCAGCTTTTCGACAGCTGAATTTCCCGCCACGGCGTATCTGCAGTACAGCTCGGGTTCAACCCGGCTGCCGACCGGGGTCATGATCTCGCACCGCAACCTCCAGGTGAATTTCGAGCAGGTGATGCGAAGCTTCTTCGCGGGCGCCAATTCCGTAACCGATGCCACGTTCGTGTCGTGGTTGCCCTTCTACCACGACATGGGTTTGGTACTGGGCGTCTGCGCACCCATCCTGAGCGGTTATCCCGCCGAGCTGATGAGCCCGGCCGGCTTCTTGGAAAAGCCGGCCAGATGGATACGAGCGCTGGCTGAGAATTCTCATGCCTTCTCCGCGGCGCCCAATTTCGCCTTTGAGCTGGCCGCCCGCAAGACCACCGACAGCGACCTCGCCGGGCTCGACCTCGGCGAGGTGCACGGCATCATCAACGGCGCCGAACGTGTCGAGCCTGCCACTTTGGAACGTTTCGCAGATCGGTTTGCTCACTTCAATTTTCGGGAGGACATGCTGCGTCCTTCGTACGGCCTGGCGGAGGCAACCGTCTTCGTCGCAGCCGGCACCTGGAGTGATTCGTCGGAGGTGATCCATTTCGATGTCGACGAATTGTCCGCGGACCGCGCTCGGCGGTGTGCGGCGCGAGCCGGCTCAGCGCTGGTCAAGTACAAAGTGCCGCAGTCACCCGTGGTGCGGATCGTCGACGTCGACACAAACCGCGAATGTCCGCAGGACGTGGTCGGCGAGATCTGGGTGCATGGCGACAATGTCGCGGCCGGTTACTGGAGGAGGCCCCCCGACGAGCAGCAGTGCTTCGGCGCACTGCTCGTCGCCCCTTCGCCCGGCACGCCCGCTGGGCCGTGGCTGCGGACCGGCGACCTCGGCTTCATCTACCAGGGCGAGTTGTTCATCGTCGGGCGCATCAAGGATCTGCTGATCATCCGCGGTCGCAATCACTATCCCGAGGACATCGAGGCGACGGTCCACGAGATCACACGTGGCCGGGTCGCAGCGATATCGGTTCCTGTGAACAGTACCGAGAAGCTCGTCACCGTCATCGAGCTCAAGAAGCGACCTGACCTCAACGGGAATGCGATGCGCTGGCTCAGTCAGGTCAAGAGCGACGTCACCTCCGCGATATCCAACGCGCACGGCTTGAATGTCGGGGACCTTGTTCTGGTGCCGCCTGGGTCGATTCCCACCACGACGAGCGGCAAAATCCAGCGCGCCGCCTGCGCCGAGCAGTACCGGCAGGACCAGTTCGCTCGGTTGGACGCCTGAGCCCAGCCGGGCAGGCGGAGTAAGGTCTGGTTCAATACCTCGGGCGTAGTCGAGCAGGCGGGAGTGCGAATGCGAAGACTTTTCGCATCGCTCACTGCGCTGATAACCGTTGGCACCACAGGATGTTTCGGCTGCGGGGTTGCCGCAGCCGACGACGCGCAACCCGGCTGGACGGCGGACCGCGGGGCACCGGACAACGGGCCACCGCCGATGGGGACGCCCGGTAGGGGTTACGCGTTGGGCGGCGCGCACGTTCTGGGTATTCCCTATGACGAGTACATAAAGCGCACGGGCGCCGACTGGTTCCCGGGGCTGAATCGGCAGATCGTCGACTACCCCGCTGGTCAGGTTCAGGGACACGTTCTGGAACGGATGTTTCCAGGCATCGGCCGGCTGGATGACAACTTTCCGGGCTTGGGTATCGACGGCCCCAGCATCGGCGAATCGGTCGACGAGGGTGAGGGCAACCTGGAAGCGGCGATTCGCAGCGGTGGTCCCGGCACCACGATCGGCCTGTCCGAGGGGGCGATGGTGCTCGACGCCGTGCAGGCTCGGCTCGCAAACGATCCGACCGCCCCGCCACCAGATCAGTTGAGCTTCGCCACCTACGGCGACCCGCTCGCCCGTCACGCCTTCGGTGAGAGTTTCCTGACCCAGATGTTTCCCGTCGGCAGCGTCGTTCCCGCACTCGACTTCCGCATGCCGCCCCCGGTGGAGAGCCAATACGACACCTACCAATTCGTCTCGGCATACGACAGCATCGCGGACTGGCCGGATAGGCAGGACAACTGGATGTCCCTCCTCAACGCGGTGGTGGGCCTCGCGACCGGTCACACCGCGGTGGCATTCACCAACCCGAGCATGGTGCCGCCACAGAACATCAGAACGACCGTCAACTCCAAGGGCGCGAAGACGACGACATACCTGATTCCAGAGCAGCACCTTCCCCTGGTGTTGCCGTTCAAATATGTCGGGGTGGATGAAGGCACGCTCAATCAGCTTGACGGGGTGCTGAAGCCGTATGTGGATGCGGGATATTCGCGAAACGACGATCCGCTGACCGCTCCGATTACGGTCGATCCGGTGAATGGCTACGACCCCGCGGCCGTCACCGCACCGGCCACTCAGGCGGCCTTCGGCGGCGCCGCCGATCCGCTGTCACAGCTCCTCGCCGGCGCCCAGTACGTGTTGAATCACCAGCCATGACACGAGACGGCTTCACTGCCCCAGTGTGAGTGGCTGCGCCGCGCGGTACTGCTCGAGCACCTGCGGCGTCGGGTCCGCGGTGTAGGACGCCGTCACCCCGAACGACCATGACGGCGGCGAATCCTGTTGTGACAGCGTCCATGCCGCCTGTCTGGCTGCCCCGAGCGCGACATATTCGGCAGGTGTCGGTACGTGCACGGGTGCGCCGAGAACGGCGGGCGCGATGCGCCGGATCGCCTCCGAGCGCGCTCCCCCGCCAATCAGGATGATGCGTTGCACATCGACGCCCTGCCCTGAAATCTTGTCGATGCAGT
>JAJKIB010000419.1 GCA_021154745.1 Mycobacterium sp. | reverse complement strand
TCGATGATCACCACACCGGTGATCACGGTGTCCGGTGCGCCGTCGGCGCGAGTGGCGCGCCCCTGCCCCATCGACTCGCGCAGCACCTTGCCGCCGCCGAACACCGCCTCGTCGCCGGCCAATCCGGGCCCGCCGCTGCGGTCCTCGGTGATCTCGACGAACAGGTCGGTGTCGGCCAGCCTGATCCGGTCGCCGGTCGTCGGCCCGAACAACGCGGCGTAGCGGGCCCTAGACAGCGCGGTCATGCGTCGAGCCTTCCCGGCGGGGTCAGGCTCAACCCGTGCACCTCGCGCGAGCCGCTGAGCGGTACCAGCGAAACATGCTGGGCCACCCCAGGTTCGAAGCGCACTGCCGTGCCCGCGGGGATGTCGAGCCGGCGGCCGTGCGCGGCGTCGCGGTCGAAGGCCAGCGCGGCGTTGGCTTGCGGCAGGTGCACGTGGCTGCCGACCTGCACCGGGCGGTCACCGGTGTTGACGACCTCCAACCCCAGTCGCGGGGCGCCGGTATTGATCTCGATGTTTCCGTCGCCATAGACGACTTCACCCGGGATCATGCGATCGGATCATGGACGGTGACGAGCTTGGTGCCGTCAGGGAACGTGGCCTCCACCTGGACGTCGTAGAGCATCTCGGGCACTCCCTCCATGACGTCGTCGCGCGACAGCACGTCGCGGCCGCTGACCATCAACTGGGCCACTGAGCGGCCGTCGCGGGCGCCCTCGAGGAGATGGTCGGTGATCACCGCGACGGCCTCGGGGTGGTTCAGCCGCAGGCCGCGCGCCTGCCTGCGGCGCGCTAGCTCTGCGGCATACGAAATCAGCAGCCGGTCCTGTTCATGCGGGGTCAAACGCATAGTGCGCGATATTGCCACGGCGCGCGGCAGTCAGCAGCACACGCGAACGTGGCGGCTATTCCGGCGCGATGTTCTGCAGCCGCACCTGGCCGCGTGCGACAACGCGATCGTTGTCATCGGTGATGGTGATCAGCCACAACTGTTGGCGGCGGCCGCGGTGGATAGGCGTCGACACCGCGGTGACCGTTCCGGCGGAGATGGCGCGCAGGAAGTCGGTGTTGTTGTTGACCCCGACGACAGTGCCGCCGCCGTTCTCGCTCAACCACACGTGAGCGGTCACACTGGCCAGGCTCTCGATGATCGAGCAGTACACGCCGCCGTGCACGATGCCCCACGGCTGCAGCAGTTTGTCGTGGATCTCCAGCTGCGCCCGTCCGCCGTCGGGCGTGACCTCGACGTAGGTCAGGCCAAGCCAGCTGTCGAATCCTGCTCCGAAGTCGGGTGCTTCCGTCGTCACGCAGTTCTGTCTACACGTCCGAGTCCCCCTCTTGCCGAGGGGGTGCGGCGCTATCGTCAGGCATGGCCAAAAGTGCGAAGGACCTAGTGGAAGCAGCCAACGCCGTCGTACCGCGGATCTCGCGGGAGCAGGCGCAGGAACTGATCGGCAAGGGCAACACGTTGGTCGTCGATGTACGCGACGCCCCGGAGGTGGAGCAGAGCGGCAAGGTGGCCGGCGCAGTGCACGTTCCGCGCGGAATGCTGGAATTTCGGGCCGATCCCGAATCGCCCTATCACGACCGGAATTTCGCCAAGGACAAGACAGTGATCGTGTACTGCGCTTCGGGCGGCCGTTCGGCGCTCTCTGGCCAGGCGCTCAAGGAGCTCGGTTACGCGGAGGTGTACAACCTTGGCGCATTCAAAGACTGGGCCGAGGCCGGTGGTGCGGTCGACAAATGACTCGAGAAAGCGGACGGGCCCCACGCGATTGCGTGGGGCCCGTCCTTCGAGTGGACCGGGAGTCTCTGCAGCCCTCAGGACTCCGGCGCGGTCCGTTAGTTCTCGTCCCGTGTCAGAACACAGAGTAGGCAAGCCTGCCCTAATTAAGCAAGGCCTTCCGTGCCGTCATGCGGGTTGTGCCGCGGACCGGCAGCCCGAATCCGACCAGCGCGTCGAGTACTGCCTGCGCGCGCCGCATGCTCGTCAGCTCGCTTGAACCGGCCAGCAACGGCACCTGCGTCGCGGCGCTGACCACGGCGCCGCCGACGATGTGCCACATCGAGGCGATCGACATGGCGCCACCACAGACGTCGTAGAGCCTGGCGAACAGCGGATCCAGTGCACGGTGGCTGCGATGGGCCACCCAGGTCGTCAACGCCGCCTCGCTGGGCAGGGCGACGATGCCGTCGCCTGTCAGCGCCGGGTCGTCGGGCAGCGCCCGCAGCTGCGGATCGGCGACGCCGACCCAGTCGATGGCGCCCTCGGAGTCCACGTGTACCCACAGGTTCTCCAGGCCGGTGTCCCAGGCGCGACCCTCGAGGACGACGAGCGGCACGACGCGGCCGACGATGACGTGGGCCAGTGTGGCGGCCAGCTGCTGGGCGACGGCGGCCCGGCTGTCGGTCTCCTCGGCGGCGATGTCGAACATCGGCTGTAAGCGATCGGCCGTCACCGCCTCGGCCAACGGCCACCACCGCCGGCGCGACAGATCACCCATCACGGCGACGCCGTAGACGCGGGGACATTCGGGATAGAGCTCGCGAAGCCTGCGGCTGGACTCGTGCAGGGGCAGTGTCCGCCTGATCGCCATGGCCGCGATGAGCGGATCTTCGATCAGAACTGTCATGGCACCTCCGATGGTGAGGTTGTTCAGTTAGGTTAGCCTTACTATAGTCATGCGGGCGCGCGCGGCTACCCCGTGTGACTCGACTCACACCGCCGAGCCAAGGGGGTGGATGACCATTGCCGGAACACTCCGCGCCGCGGTCGAAGTCGTTCTCATGCGTTCGATACGACGCAACGTAGTAACGCCGTAGTACCCTGGATCTACTGCCCGTAGGAGATGAACGGAACATGGCCAAGTTGACGCGTCTGGGTGATCTGGAGCGCGCTGTGATGGACCACCTCTGGTCCTCGCGCGAGCCCCAAACCGTGCGCCAGGTCCACGAGGCACTAGCGGCCCACCGCGATCTGGCCTACACCACGATCATGACGGTGCTGCAGCGGCTCGCGAAGAAGAACCTCGTCGTGCAGCACCGCGACGATCGGGCGCACCGCTACGCACCGATGCACGGCCGCGATGAGCTGGTCGCCGGGCTGATGGTCGACGCGCTTGACCAAGCCGCGGACTCCGGCAGCCGGGAAGCCGCGCTGGTGCACTTCGTCGAACGCGTCGGCGCCGACGAAGCCGCGGCGTTGCGCCGCGCGCTGGCCGAGCTGGAAAGCAAGACCGCCGCGGACGCGAGGAGCGGAAATTACACCGAATCCCCGCCCGCTGGTAATCCGGGCACCGGCTGAGAAATACTGACAGCGTGTCCGCGCTGGCCTTTACCATCGTCGCGCTGCTCCTGTCGGGACCAGTCCCGGCAGTGCTGGCGCGAGCGTCGTGGCCGATGCGTGCACCGCGCGCCGCCATCGTGCTGTGGCAGTCCATCGCCCTGGCCGCCGTGTTGTCGGCGTTTTCGGCAGGCATCGCGATCGCCAGCCGACTGTTCGTACCTGGACCCGACGGCCGCCCCACCGCCACCATCACCAGTGAGATCGACGTGCTGGGGTGGCAGGTGTGGATCGCGTACCTCCTCGTCTTCGCCATCACCTTGGTGATCGGTGCACGGCTGCTGGCGGCCGTGCTGCAGGTCGCGATTGCCACCCGGCGCAGGCGCGCTCATCACAGGATGATGGTCGACCTGCTAGACATGTCACACGAATCGATGCCGCCCCAGGTCTGTACCCGCGCCAGTGGCCTGCGCATCCTCGATGTCAAGCAGCCGCTGGCCTACTGCCTTCCCGGGGTGCGCAGCCGCGTGGTGGTCAGCGAGGGAACGTTGAACACCTTGTCCGACACCGAGATCGCCGCGATCCTCACCCACGAACGCGCCCACCTGCGGGCCCGTCACGACCTGGTTCTCGAGATGTTCACCGCGGTGCACGCCGCCTTCCCCCGATTCGTCCGTAGCGGTAATGCTCTCGATGCCGTTCGCTTGCTCATCGAAATGCTTGCCGACGATGCCGCCGTACGCGCTGCGGGCCCAACCCCTCTGGCCCGCGCCCTGGTCGCATGCGCATCCGGACGCACCCCGTCCGGTGCCCTGGCCGCCGGCGGTTCGACCACGGTGCTGCGGGTGCGCCGCCTCGGCGGGCGGCCGAACAGCCGCGCCCTTGCCGCCACGGCCTATCTTTCCGCGGCCGCCGTGCTCGTGGTGCCTACCCTGGCGCTGGCGGTGCCGTGGCTGACCGAACTACACCGCCTGTTCATCGCGTAAGCACCTCAGCTGTCAAAACCGCTGTGTCACAACATAAAAACGAAAGGCCGCCCGAATGAGCTCGTCTGAAAACTCTGACACCACCGGCACCGCTCAGATCGGGGTCACCGGCTTGGCCGTGATGGGTTCCAACATCGCCCGCAACTTCGCCCGCCACGGCTACACCGTCGCCCTGCACAACCGCTCCGTCGCCAAGACCGACGCGTTGCTCTCCAAACACGGCTCGGAAGGCAAGTTCGTGCGCAGCGAGACCATTCCGGAATTCCTTGCCGCCCTTGAGAAACCGCGCAGGGTGCTGATCATGGTGAAGGCCGGTGACCCGACCGACGCCGTCATCAACGAGCTTGCCGATGCGATGGAGGAAGGAGACATCATCATCGACGGCGGTAACGCGCTCTACACCGACACGATCCGCCGCGAGAAGGCGATGCGGGAGCGTGGCCTGCACTTCGTCGGCGCCGGCATCTCCGGCGGCGAGGAGGGCGCGCTGAACGGCCCGTCGATCATGCCCGGCGGCCCAGCCGAGTCGTACAAGTCGCTCGGCCCGCTGCTGGAGGAGATCTCCGCGCACGTCGACGGGGTGCCCTGCTGCACACACATCGGACCCGACGGCGCAGGGCATTTCGTGAAGATGGTGCACAACGGCATCGAATACTCCGACATGCAGCTGATCGGCGAGGCCTACCAGCTGTTGCGCGACGGGCTCGGGCTGTCGGCGCCGCAGATCGCCGACGTGTTCGACGAGTGGAACAAGGGCGACCTGGACAGCTTCCTCGTCGAGATCACCGCCAAGGTGCTGCGCCAAACTGATGCCAAGACCGGCAAGCCGCTCGTCGACGTCATCCTCGACGAGGCCGAGCAGAAGGGCACAGGCCGCTGGACGGTGAAGTCGGCGCTCGACCTGGGCGTGCCGGTCACCGGTATCGCCGAAGCAGTGTTCGCCCGCGCGCTGTCGGGCTCGGTCACCCAGCGCCAGGCAACGACGGGCCTGGCGTCCGGTGACCTCAGCGGAAAGCCAAGCGATGCCAAAAAATTCACCGAGGACGTTCGGCAGGCGCTCTACGCGTCGAAGATCGTCGCCTACGCGCAGGGGTTCAATCACATCCAGGCCGGCAGCGCCGAATACGACTGGAACATCACCCCCGGCGATATGGCCACCATCTGGCGCGGCGGCTGCATCATCCGGGCAAAGTTCCTCAACCGGATCAAGGAAGCCTTCGACGAGGACCCGAAGCTGCCGACGCTGATCACCGCGCCCTACTTCCGCAGTGCGGTGGAGAATGCGATCGACAGCTGGCGGCGGGTGGTGGTCACCGCCACACAACTCGGCATCCCGATTCCCGGCTTCTCGTCGGCGCTGTCCTACTACGACGCGCTGCGCACCGAGCGGCTGCCCGCCGCGCTGACGCAGGGCCTGCGCGACTTCTTCGGCGCGCACACCTACGCGCGCATCGACGACGACCGCGACAAGAAGTTCCACACCCTGTGGAGCGGCGACCGCAGCGAGGTACCGGCATAGGCTGGATGTAGTGAAGTTCCTCGACGGGCAGAAACCGCCCTACGACCTGACCTATAACGACGTCTTCATCGTCCCGGGACGCTCGGACGTGGCGTCACGGTTCGATGTCGACCTGTCGACGCATGACGGGTCGGGCACCACCATCCCGGTGGTCGTGGCGAACATGACGGCGGTGGCCGGGCGCCGGATGGCCGAAACGGTCGCCCGTCGCGGCGGCATTGTCGTTCTGCCGCAGGACCTTCCTATCTCCGCGGTCAAGGAGACGGTCGACTTCGTCAAGAGCCGCGACCTGGTGGTCGACACCCCCGTCGTGCTGTCACCCGACGATTCGGTGTCGGACGCGATGGCGCTGATCCACAAGCGCGCACACGGCGCCGCGGTCGTGGTGTTCGAGGGCCGCCCCATCGGGCTGGTCACCGAGGGCGACTGCGTCGGTGTCGACCGGTTCACCCGTGTTCGCGACATCGCGGTGTCGGACTTCGTCTCCGCGCCGGCGGGCACCGACCCCCGCAAGGTGTTCGACCTGCTCGAACATGGGCCGATCGACGTGGCGGTGCTCACCGAACCCGATGGGATGCTTGCCGGCGTGCTCACCCGCAGAGGCGCGGTCCGGGCCGGCATCTACACACCCGCCGTCGACGCCAAGGGCCGGTTGCGCATCGCCGCCGCTGTCGGCATCAACGGCGATGTCGGCGCCAAGGCCCGCTCACTCGCAGAGGCAGGCGTCGACCTGCTGGTGATCGACACGGCGCACGGCCATCAACTCAAGATGCTCGACGCGATCAAGTCGGTGTCCTCGCTTGATCTCGGGTTGCCGATCGCCGCGGGCAACGTCGTATCCGCGGAAGCCACCCGCGACCTGATCACCGCGGGCGCATCGATCGTCAAGGTCGGTGTCGGGCCGGGTGCGATGTGCACCACCCGGATGATGACCGGCGTCGGCAGACCGCAGTTCTCCGCGGTGGTTGAATGTGCCACGGCGGCAAGCCCACTCGGCGGATATGTGTGGGCCGACGGCGGTGTGCGTCATCCCCGCGACGTGGCCCTGGCGCTGGCCGCCGGGGCGGCCAACGTGATGATCGGCTCGTGGTTCGCGGGCACCTATGAGTCGCCGGGCGATCTGATGCGCGATCGCGAGGACCAACCGTACAAGGAGAGCTACGGCATGGCCTCCAAGCGCGCGGTGGCCGCCCGTACGGCGGCCGACAGCCCGTTCGACCAGGCCCGCAAGGCGTTGTTCGAGGAGGGCATCTCGACGTCGCGGATGGGGCTCGACCCGTCGCGCGGCGGGGTTGAGGACCTGCTCGACCACATCACCTCGGGCGTGCGCAGCACCTGCACCTACGTCGGCGCCGCGACCATCGCCGAACTGCACGACAAGGTGGTGCTTGGGGTGCAGTCGGCTGCCGGGTTCGCCGAGGGCCACCCGCTGCCTACTGGATGGTGATTCCGCGGCGACATGGCGGTTAACATGGGACTTTCACTGCCGACCAAGCGAAAGGGATCACGTGCCGCAGGCACCCGTCGAGGCCCCGGATTCGGGTCGGGCCTTCCGGGCCGAGCGGTCCGACCACGAGCCTTCCGCCGCGAGCGGCGAAGACTCCGCCGACGCCGAGCCCTCCCCTAGTCGGCCGGGCAAACGGCCCGGCGCACTCCAGGTGGCGACCCGATGAGCGTGGTGTACACCGTGCTCGCGGTGCTGGCGTTCCTTGTTCTCACTGCCGGTACTGCGGTGTTCGTGTCCGCCGAGTTCTCGCTGACCGCACTCGAGCGCAGCACGGTCGACGCGAATGCCCGCGCCGGCGGGCGCCGCGACCAGCTGGTGCAGCGCGCGCATCGCACCTTGTCGTTCCAGCTCTCGGGGGCCCAGGTCGGTATCTCGATCACCACGTTGATCACTGGCTATCTCGCCGAGCCGCTCGTGGCGCACCTGCTGGAGCCGGTCATCACAGCGACGTCGCTGTCGCGTGACGTCTCAAGCAGCGTCGCGTTGGTGCTGGCGCTGCTGATCGCCACTTCGGTGTCGATGGTGTTCGGCGAACTCGTCGCCCAATATCTCGCGGTCGCCAAGCCGCTGCCGGTCGCGCGTGTGGTCGCCGGTCCGCAGGTGCTGTTCTCGACCTTGGTCACTCCGTTGATTCATTTGACCAACGGCAGCGCCAACTGGATCCTTCGTCGGCTCGGCATCGAACCCGCGGAAGAATTGCGCTCAGCCCGTTCACCGCAGGAGCTCGGCTCACTGGTGCGCAACTCGGCTCGCCGCGGATCGCTGGACCCGGTCACCGCGACGCTGGTGGACCGTTCGCTGCAGTTCGGCTCGCGAACCGCCGAGGAATTGATGACGCCCCGAACAGAAATCGTGACTCTCGAGGTCGACGACACCGTCGCCGACCTGGTGGAAGCGGCGATCCAGAGCGGTTACTCGCGATTCCCGATCGTCGAGGGTGATCTCGACGAGACCATCGGGATCGTCCACGTCAAACAGGTCTTCGCGGTGCCGCCGGAGCAACACAAGAAGACCCGATTGGCCGGCCTGGCGCAGCCCGTCGCGAGGGTGCCATCGACCCTGGACGGCGACGACGTGATGGCCCAGCTGCGGGCCAACGGCTTGCAGACCGCGCTGGTGGTCGACGAATACGGCGGCACCGCCGGCATGGTGACCGTCGAGGATGTCATCGAGGAGATCGTCGGCGACATCCGCGACGAACACGACGAGCCCACGGCCGACGTCGTGCCAGCCGGTCGCGGCTGGCACGTCTCGGGTCTGCTGCGCATCGACGAAGTGGCCGCGGCAACCGGGTTCCGGGCCTCCGAGGGCGAATACGAGACCATCGGCGGCCTTGTGCTGCAGTCACTCGGCCACATCCCCGAACAGGGCGAGTCGGTTGAGCTGACGGCGTTCGATCCCGACGCGCCGCTGGAGGACCCGGTGCGCTGGCTGGCCACCGTGTTGCTGATGGACGGCCGCCGGATAGATCAGTTGGAACTGACGAAGCTTGGCCGGCGTGGTGACGACGCGGAGGGCCCCGATGGGTGACTTCCTCAGCGTGGTCCTGACCGTGCTGCTCCTGGCCGCCAACGCGTTTTTCGTCGGCGCGGAGTTCGCGTTGATCTCTGCGCGCCGCGACCGGCTCGAGACCCTTGCCGAGCAAGGCAAGCACAGCGCGGTGGCGGTCATCCGGGCCGGTGAGAATCTGCCGCTGATGCTGGCAGGGGCGCAGCTCGGCATCACGGTCTGCTCGATCCTGCTCGGTCGGGTGGGCGAACCGGCGGTGGCACACCTGTTGGAGAGGCCGTTCGGATTGCTCGGCATCCCCGACACCGTCCTGCACACGGTGTCGTTCGTCATCGCGATCACGATCGTCGTGGTGCTGCATGTGCTGCTGGGCGAGATGGTGCCGAAGAACATCGCGATCGCGGGCCCCGAGTCCTCGGCCATGCTGCTGGTTCCGCCGTATCTGCTGTGGATCCGCATCGCCCGCCCTGTCATCGCGGTCTACGACTGGTTGGCGCGGACGATCTTGCGCGCATTCCGTGTCGAGGCGAAAACCGAATTGGAGAACACGGTTTCGACGGTCGAGCTGTCGCAGATGATCGCCGAGTCGTTGTCGGAGGGCTTACTCGACACCGAGGAGCACAACCGGCTTTCCCGGGCACTGCGGATCCGCAACCGGGTGGTCGGTGAAGTTGCGGTGCCGCTCAGTGAGGTGCACGCGGTGGAGGCCGCGGCTGACGGTTCCGGGCCGACGGTCGCAGCGATCCAGCGCGCACTCTCCGACACGGGCTACTCCCGCTTCCCAGTGGTGACCTCGTCTGGCCAGTTTGTCGGGTACGTCCACATCAAAGACGTGCTTCCCCTCGTCGACAACCCGGACGCCGTCGTCGACGTGGCGATGGTGCGTCCCCTGCCGCACGTGCCCGAGTCACTGCCGCTGCCCGACGCGTTGACGCGGCTGCGGCGAAACAACAGCCACCTGGCGCTGGTCACCGGCGGCCCGGACGGCGAGGTATCGGCGATTGTGGCGCTCGAAGACCTGGTCGAGGATCTTGTCGGCGCCGTCCGTGACGGGATGCATCGTGGCTGAGGCGGTGCTCCAGGAGCACGCCTGGCTTGCCCGTGAGCGGATGCACCACAAGCGGGTCGACGACTTCTGTGGGCCTCATCGCAGGCGGGCCCGGGTCGGTGAGGCCCATCCGGTGTGGGACTTCCTGTTCACCTACTACAGCCTGCGGCCGCGGCAGTTGCGGATCTGGCACCCCGGGTTCGGCGTGGCGCTCGGCGGCGCGGCGGCGGACCGCCAGCTCGAGCGCAGCGGTTACGGGCGCGGACGCCACGGTGTGACGGTGGCGCGTGAGCATCTGCTGGCGCGCGCCGACACGGTGCGATTCATCGCCCGCCTGCTGCGTGCGACGGCTGCGCGTCCGGCGCGGCTGAACTGCTTCGGGCTGCACGAGTGGGCAATGGTGTACCGGGCTCCAACGGTGCGCCACGGCCAGGTGCCGCTGCGGCTGGGGCAGGCCGGAACCGATGCGGTCGTCGAGTCAATGCCATTGCGCTGCAGCCACTTCGACGCATACCGCTTCTTCACCGAGCCGGCCACGCGCCGCAACGCCAAGGAACTCACCCGCGATGGCCAGGTGGCCGCGGAGCAACCTGCGTGTATTCACGCAAACATGGATCTATACAAGTGGGCCTTCAAGCTCGGCCCGCTGGTGGAGTCTGAGCTGGTGATGGACTGTCTGGAACTCGCCGCTGATGCCCGTGCACTGGACATGCGGGCCAGCCCCTATGATCTCCGCGACTACGAATTCGAGCCGATCGCCGTCGAGACGACGGCGGGTCGTGCCGAGTATGTCCGGGCCCAGCAGGACATTGCTGAGCGGGCCACACCGTTGCGGGCAACACTGGCCGACAGGTGTGACCTGCTGGTGACCGCGGCTGCTGGCGAATAACCCCAGTTACGGCTGGGTAAGCTGGATCGACGGCTTTAGGGAGGAAACGATGACCGACCGCGTGACGGTGGGAAACTTGCGCGTCGCCCAGGTGTTGTACGACTTCATCAACAATGAGGCGCTTCCGGGCACCGACATCGATCCCGACAGCTTCTGGGCGGGCGTCGACAAGGTCGTCACAGATCTCAGCCCTCAGAACGAAGAGCTGCTTGCCCGCCGCGACGACCTGCAGGCGCAGATCGACAAGTATCACCGCCAGCACGTCATCGAGCCGATCGATCCCGAGGGCTACCAGCAGTTCCTCACCGAGATCGGCTATCTGCAGCCCGAGCCGGACGACTTCACCATCACCACCGCCGGTGTCGACGATGAGATCACCACCACGGCGGGCCCTCAGCTGGTGGTGCCGATCCTCAATGCGCGGTTTGCGCTCAACGCCGCCAACGCCCGCTGGGGCTCGTTGTACGACGCGCTGTACGGCACGGACGTGATCCCCGAGGACGACGGAGCCGAGAAGGGCAGTAGCTACAACAAGGTGCGCGGCGACAAGGTCATCGCCTACGCGCGGCGATTCCTCGACGGCGCCACTCCGCTGGCTACCGGTACGTGGGACCAGGCGACCGGCATCGAGATCGACGACGGTCAACTGGTCATCAAGCTGGGCGACGATTCGTCGACCGGGCTTGCCTCACCCGAGCAGTTCGCCGGCTACACCGGCGAGCTCGGCTCGCCCAAGTGGTCCGTGCTGCTGCGCAACCACGGCCTGCACATCGAGATCCTGATCGATCCCGACTCTTCCGTCGGCGCAGGCGACAAGGCAGGCGTCAAGGACGTCGTCCTCGAGTCGGCGATCACCACGATCATGGATTTCGAGGACTCCGTCGCCGCGGTCGACGCCGACGACAAGGTCCTCGGCTACCGCAACTGGCTGGGCCTGAACAGGGGCGACCTGACCGAGGAAGTCGCCAAGGACGGCAACACCTTCACCCGGGTGCTCAACCACGATCGCACCTACACCACCCCCGACGGTGGCGAACTGACGCTGCCCGGCCGCAGCCTGATGTTCGTCCGCAATGTCGGCCACCTGATGACCAACGACGCGATTGTCAGAACGGAGGCCAACGGCGAAGAAACAGAGGTGTTCGAGGGCATTCAGGACGCCTTGTTCACCAGCCTGATCGCGATGCACGGGCTGAAGCTGGGTGACGGCAATGGGCCGCTGGTCAACAGCCGCACCGGTTCGGTCTACATCGTCAAGCCCAAGATGCACGGTCCCGACGAGGTGGCGTATACCGCCGAGCTGTTCAGCAGGGTCGAGGACGTGCTCGGGCTGCCCCAGAACACCCTCAAGGTCGGGATCATGGACGAGGAGCGGCGCACCACGCTGAACCTCAAGGCCTGCGTCAAGGCGGCCGCCGACCGGGTGGTGTTCATCAACACCGGCTTCCTGGACCGCACCGGCGACGAGATCCACACCTCGATGGAGGCCGGGCCGATGATCCGCAAGGGTGCGATGAAGAGCACCCAGTGGATTGCGGCCTACGAGGACCAAAACGTCGACATCGGCCTGGCCACCGGGTTCTCCGGTCGCGCGCAGATCGGCAAGGGCATGTGGGCGATGACCGAGCTGATGGCCGACATGGTCGAGCAGAAGATCGGCCAGCCGAAGGCGGGTGCCACCACCGCGTGGGTGCCCTCGCCGACGGCGGCCACCCTGCACGCCATGCACTACCACCAGGTCGACGTGTACGCGGTGCACAAGGAGCTGGAAGGCAAGCGGCGCACCGACATCGATCAGTTGCTGACCATCCCGTTGGCCAAGGAGCTGGCGTGGGCGCCAGAAGAGATACGCGAAGAGGTCGACAACAACTGCCAGTCGATCCTGGGCTACGTGGTGCGCTGGATCGACGCAGGCGTCGGCTGCTCGAAGGTGCCCGATATCCACAACGTTGCGCTGATGGAAGACCGTGCGACGCTGCGGATTTCGAGTCAGTTGTTGGCTAACTGGCTGCGTCACGGGGTGATCACCGAAGACGACGTGAAGGCCAGCCTGCGCCGGATGGCCGCGGTGGTCGACAAGCAGAACGAGATGGATCCGGAATTTCGGCCAATGGCACCGGATCCCGACGGCAGCATCGCGTTCCAGGCCGCGCAGGAGCTCATCCTGTCCGGCGGCGCGCAGCCCAACGGCTACACGGAGCCGATCCTGCACCGCCGGCGACGAGAATACAAGGCAGCAAGCAACGGTGGATGATGCGACGACCAGTCGGCGCAGCGAGTACAAGGGCTTAAGTGGGCAGGCATAGCATCCCCGATCCCGAGGACGCGGCCGGCGAGGGCTTGCCCGAGGAACCATCGACCCAGCGCTTCGGTCGACAGGAGTTCGAGGAGCCTGACTACGGCCCGGGCCACGGCGAGCAGGACTACGACGAACCCCAGTACGACGAAACCGATTACGACGAGCCGGACTACTACACGGAGCCCGACCAGGACTACCGGCAGCCAAAGCCTCGGGGCGGTGGTGGCGCCGCTCCCGCGCCACGGTCGTCGGGATCGCAGCACAGCGGTGAATGGGAAGGCGGCGAATGGACCGGCAGCCACCGTGCGGTGGCGACCGGCAGGCGCGGCATCAGCATCGGCGTGATCGCCGCGCTGATTGCCGTCGTGGTGGTGGTCGGGGCGTTCATCTTGTGGCGATTCTTCGGCGACGCGCTGTCCCATCGCACCGACGCCGCCGCCGCCCGCTGCGTGGACGGCGAACTCGCGGTCCCCGTCGCCGCGGATCCCTCGATCGCCGATCAGATCCAAAAGCTGGCCGACACCTACAACGAGAGCGCGGCACCCGTCGCTGACCGCTGTGTGAAGGTGGGTGTCAAGCGCGCCGATCCCGACCAGGTCGTCAACGGCTTCATCGGCAAGTGGCCGGCCGAACTCGGCGAGCGCCCCGCGCTGTGGATCCCGGCCAGTTCGGTGTCTGAAGCCCGGCTCGAGGCGGCGGCCGGGGCGCAGACCGTCAGCGACAGCCGATCACTGGTCACCTCGCCCGTGCTGCTTGCCGTCCGGCCACAGCTCAAAGATGCGTTGGCCCAACAGAATTGGGGAACACTACCCGGCCTGCAGACCAACACGGCGGCGCTGGACGGGCTGAACCTGCCCGGCTGGGGCCCGCTGCGGCTGTCGTTGCCGCTCAGCGGTGACAGCGACGCGTCCTACCTGGCGGCCGAGGCGGTAGCGGCGGCGTCGGCGCCCGCGGGCGCACCGGCCAGTGCCGGAACGGGCGCCGTCAACACCCTGATCGGCGGTCAGCCCAAGCTCGCCGACACCAAGGCGTCCACCGCGATGGACGCGCTGCTGAACGCCACCGATCCGGTCACCGCTCCGGTGCACGCCGTGGTCACCACCGAGCAGCAGCTCTTCCAGCGCGCCGCGTCGATGCCGGACGCCAAGAACAGGGTCGCGTCGTGGCTGCCGCCCGGCCCCACGGCCACGGCGGACTATCCGACAGCGCTGCTGAGCGGCAACTGGCTGTCGCAGGAACAGGTCAGCGCGGCCAGCGAATTCGCCCGGTTCATGCGCAAACCCGAGCAACTCGCGGAGTTGGCCAAGCTCGGCTTCCGCACCGAGGGCGGCGCACCGCCGAAGAGCGATGTGACCAGCTTTGCGCCAGTGTCGGCACCGCTGTCGGTGGGCGATGCCGCGATGCGGGCAACACTGGCCAACGCCCTGACCGCGCCGGTCGGGAGTCCGGCCGTGACGATCATGCTGGACCAGTCGATGCCAACTGATGAGGGCGGCAAGTCCCGGCTCGACAATGTGGTAGCGGCACTCAACGCGCGGCTGCAGGCGTTGCCGTCGAATTCTGCTGTCGGGCTGTGGACGTTCGACGGCACCGAAGGCAGATCCGAGGTGAGCACCGGTCCGCTCGCGGATCCGCTCAACGGGCAGCAGCGCTCGGCGGCGTTGACGAGTGCCCTTAACTCGCAAACCGCGTCGGGTGGGGGTGCGGTGTCGTTCACCACGCTTCGGCTGATCTACGACCAGACCAAGGCGAATTACCGCCAGGGCCAAAACAATTCGATCCTTGTCATCACGGCCGGCCCGCACACCGACCAGTCACTCGACGGCCAGGGCCTGCAACAGTACATCCGCGGGGCGTTCGATCCGGCGCGCCCGGTCGCCGTCAACGTCATCGATTTCGGCAACGACTCCGATCGCACCAGCTGGGAGGCAGTCGCACAGGCAAGCGGTGGAAGCTACCAGAACCTGGCCAACTCGTCGGGTCCCGAGCTGACAACCGCGGTCGCCCAGTTCCTGGGTTAGTGCGACGCCGTTGACAGCAGGCTGAGCGCCGAGCGGGTGAAGACCTCGGCCACCTCCACATGCGGGTAGTGCCCGACACCGGGCAACTCGACAACGTCTGCGGCGGGCCGCAATTCACGCAACCCGTCGAGCACATTCGTGGTTGCGACCGGGTCGTCGAGTGCCCACAGGAAGCTCAGCGGCTTGGACCAGTCCCGCACCGCGCCGTGCCACCGCTCGGCGTAACGCTCGCGCTCGTCGAGATACGAGATCAGCAGGTGCGCGATGCGATGTCCGCCATTGTTGGTCATCAGCGCCCACTGGGCGTCGGCCTCCTCCGTCGACAGCGGGTGGTTCGGGCTGAACAAACGCCCGAACTCGCGACTGAATCTGGAGTGGTTGGAGAATCGGGCGACGATCGGCCCCAGCGGGCTACGTAGCACCTTCTGAATGGGCCGCAGGCTGGCGCGGCGCAGGATCACACTGCCGTTGCTGAGCACCACGCGTTGCAAATCAAAGGGCAAGTGGCCCTGGATGTCTCGGGCCAGCAACTCGGTGGTGACGGACGTGCCCATGTCGTGTGCCACGAGCACCACCGGCCCCGGCGCCGACTCGGCGACGACGGCCGCCACGATGTCGGCCTGCTCGAGCAGGCTGTAGCGGTGCGGCCGAGGTTTGTCTGACAGGCCGAAGCCGAGGAAGTCCAGCGTCAGCCACGCCCGCCCAGCCAGGTGCGGAACCACTTGCCGGTAGTCGAACGAGCTCGACGGATAGCCGTGTAACAGCAGGATCGTCGGGCCATCGCCTGGTGCCGAGCGAACGAACACGCGGCCCGCAGGCGTGGTCAACCACCTGCCACCGTCGCGCCACTCTGCCACTCTTGGAGGTAACACCCGACGGACCGTATCAACACCGTCATCAGAGGAGCAGGAAATGCGGATTGATTTCACCCCCGATCCGACGCTGTACCCTTTCACGTCTCGGTGGTTCGACAGCTCACAGGGCCGCATACATTACGTCGACGAGGGCTCCGGCCCGGTCATCATGTTCTTCCACGGCAACCCGACGTGGAGCTTCCTTTACCGCCACATCATCACCGGCCTGCGCGATCAATTCCGCTGCATCGCAGTCGATTACCTCGGTTTCGGGCTATCAGAACGCCCGTCTGGGTTCGGTTACCGAATCGAGGAGCACGCCCAGGCGGTGGGCGAGCTGGTCGATCATCTGAACCTCGACGGCTACCTGACCATGGGCCAGGACTGGGGCGGTCCGATCAGCATGGCTGTCGACGTCGACCGCGCGGACAGGGTGCGTGGTGTCGTGCTGGGCAACACCTGGTTCTGGCCGGCGGCGGATCTGCCGACCAAGGCGTTCAGCACGGTCATGGGCAGCCCCCCGATGCAGTGGGCGATCCTGCGGCGAAACTTCTTCGTCGAGAAATTGATTCCGGCCGGGACGGCGACCACGTTGAGCGCAGCCGTCATGGAGCATTACCGCATGGTGCAGCCGACGCCGGAGGCCCGCGCCGGCGTGGCGCGCATGCCCAAGGAGATCCTGGCGGCTCGGCCGCTGCTCGAGAGGCTGGCCCGCGAGGTGCCGGACAAGTTGGGCGCCAAGCCCGCGCTGCTGGTATGGGGCATGAAGGACATCGCGTTCAGGCCCGGAACCAACCTCCCACGCATACGGGCGGCGTTCGCCGATCATGAGCTCGTCGAGCTGCCCGACGCCAAGCATTACATCCAAGAAGATGCGCCCGAGCGGATCACCTTGGCGATCCGTGACCGCTTCGGCTGAGTGCCGGTCGGCACAAAGTTGAGTAGTGCACTACCCGTGACTCGCGCGACCCCACTTTCGACAATATGCATGCGTCCCGATCGGGGCGATGAGAAACACCAGGGGAAACGAGGGGCACACAATGAGCGCGAAACACCAAGTACAGGCCGGCGACACGCTGTGGGGGTTGGCCGAGGGGTTCTATGGCGATGGACGGTTGAACTCGGTGATCGCCGTGGTCAACCACCTGGCCAATCCCGACCACATCGTCGTCGGGCAGGAGCTGGAGATTCCCTACGTCACCTTCCGCTACCAGGTCAAGGCCGGTGACACGAAGAAGAAGCTGGCGCTGAAGTTCTATAACGACGTCACGATGAGCGAGGTTTACGAGATTCCCAACGGCGCGGCCCAGCGCGACCTGATCGTCGGTGAATGGTTGTTGATTCCCGATCTGGCGAACATCGGACATCACACCGTCGTCGCCGGCGAGACGCTGAAGGTTCTGGCGCAGCGGTGGTATGGCGAGGAGCAGCTCTGGACCATCATCTCGATCGCCAACCACCTACCCGATGCAGATCCGGCGCCGGGCACCGTGCTGATCCAGCCGCGGCTGAACCGCAAGCACACCGTGGTCGCAGGCGACACGTTGTGGAAACTGGCCGAGGACAACTACGGCGACGGCGGAGCGGATCGCACGTTGACGCTGGTGAAGATGGTCGCCGCGGCGAACTTCATCGACGATCCCGACCTCGTCAGCGTCGGGCAGGTCATCTACTTCCCGTCGTTCGAACTCGGCGGCTAGGCGAACGCCTCAACCGGCGGGCACGAGCACACCAGGTTGCGGTCGCCGTACGCGCCGTCGATGCGGCGCACCGGGGGCCACACCTTGGGCCGGAAGCCCTTGCCAAGTGGGTAGGCCGCCTGCGCGCGGGTGTAGGGGTGATCCCAGTCGGCCACCAGCAGGCATTCCGCCGTATGCGGTGCACCGCGCAGCGGGCTGTCGTCAACCGACCACGTACCCGCACCGACCTTGTCGATCTCACCGCGGATCGCGATCATCGCGTCGCAGAACGCGTCGATCTCGCCCAGGCTCTCGCTTTCTGTCGGCTCGACCATCAGCGTGCCCGCCACCGGGAAGCTCATCGTTGGTGCGTGGAAACCGTAGTCCGCCAAGCGTTTTGCTACATCGTCGACGGTGACACCGGTGTCCTTGGTGATGCCACGCAGGTCGAGGATGCACTCGTGGGCCACCATCCCGTTCTTACCCGTGTACAGCACCGGGTAGTACTCGTCGAGACGGCGGGCGATGTAGTTGGCCGACGCGATCGCGGTCAGCGATGCCGCGCGCAGCCCGCCTGCACCCATCATCCGGATGTAGGCCCAGGTGATCGGCAGGATCGAGGCCGAACCGTATGGCGCCGAGGACACCGTGTACTTCTCGGGCAGCTCCCCGGCCAGCGGATGGCCGGGCAAGTACTTGGCCAGGTGCTCGCGCACCGCGACCGGACCAACGCCAGGCCCGCCGCCCCCGTGCGGGATGCAGAACGTCTTGTGCAGATTGAGATGGCTGACGTCACCGCCGAACCGGCCGGGCCGGGCCAGCCCGACCAGGGCGTTGAGGTTGGCGCCGTCGACGTAGACCTGGCCGCCGACGTCATGCACCGCCGCACAGATGTCGGCGATGTCGTGCTCGAACACGCCGTGGGTGGACGGATACGTAATCATCAACGCGGACAACCGATCCGCGTGCTCGGCCACCTTGGCCCGCAGATCGTCGAGGTCGACATCGCCGTTGGAGCGACATGCCACCACCACGACCCGCATACCGGCCAGCGCAGCCGACGCCGCGTTCGTCCCGTGGGCGCTGGACGGGGTCAGGCAGACGTCGCGGTCGGGTTGGCCGCGCTCGGCGTGATACGCCTGGATCGCCAGCAGCCCGGCGTACTCCCCCTGCGAACCGGCGTTCGGCTGCAGCGACACCGCGTCGTACCCGGTCAGCGCGGTCAGCCACGTCTCCAGATCGGCGATCAGCTTGCGCAGGCCCGGCGTGTCCGACGCGGGCGCGAACGGATGCTGGCGGGAGAACTCCGGCCAGCTGATCGGTTCCATCTCTGCGGCCGCGTTGAGCTTCATCGTGCACGACCCGAGCGGAATCATGCTGCGGTCCAACGCAATATCCTTGTCGGCCAACGACCGCAGGTAGCGCATCATCTCGGTTTCGGTGCGATACTGCGTGAACGCCGGATGGGTGAGGAACTCCGACGTGCGGGTGGCGATGTCTGCACGCAGCGGTTCTGCGGCGGCTACGCCGAAGGCCTCGAGCACGGCGGCGACGTGGGCGTCGGTGGTGGCCTCGTCGCAGGCTACCGACACGTGGTCGGCATCCACGCGCCAGATGTTGATGCCGCGCTCCTTGGCCGCCGCGATCACGTCGTCGGCACGGCCGGGGACGCTGGCCAGCACGGTGTCGAAGAACCTGTCGTGAACCAGCGCGTCTCCCAGCGCACCCGCGATCGCCCGAGCCCGGGCATGTACGCGGCGCGCGATTCCGGCCAGGCCGTCAGCACCGTGATAGCTGGCGTACATCGCGGCGATCACCGCAAGCAGCACCTGCGCGGTACAGATGTTGCTGGTGGCCTTGTCGCGGCGGATGTGCTGCTCGCGAGTCTGCAGGGCCAGTCTGAACGCCGGCGACCCATCCGCATCTACGGACACGCCGACCAGCCGGCCGGGCAGCTGGCGGGCATGCTTGGCGTGCACGGCGAGGTAGCCCGCGTGCGGTCCGCCGAATCCCATTGGCACACCGAATCGTTGGGTGCTGCCGAACGCGACGTCGGCACCGATGTCGCCGGGCGCCGCGATCAGCGTCAGCGCCAATAGGTCGGCGCCTACCGCGACCAGCGCGCCGCGCTCGTGCGCAGCGGCCACCAACTCGGTCCAGTCGACCGCCGCGCCGCTGGCGCCGGGGAGCTGCGTGATCACGCCGAAGAAGTCACCGTCGGGCAGGCCCGCGCGGAGGTCGGCGATGACGATGTCGATGCCCAGCGGCTCGGCGCGGGTGGCCAGGATCGCGGCGGTCTGGCGGTAGACGTCGGCGTCGACAGCCAGACGGTTCGACGGGCCCTTGACGGCCCGGTGCATCAGCGTCATCGCCTCGGCGGCGGCGGTGCCCTCGTCGAGCATCGAGGCGTTTGCGATCTCGAGTCCGGTCAGGTCGGCGACCATCGTCTGGAAGTTCAGCAGCGCCTCGAGCCGCCCCTGGCTGATCTCCGGCTGGTACGGGGTGTAGGCGGTGTACCAGGCGGGGTTCTCAAGTATGTTGCGGCGCAACACCGGTGGCGTCAGCGTGTCGAAGTAGCCCTGCCCGATCATCGACACCGCGACGGTGTTGGAGTCGGCCATGGCGCGCAATTCGGCCAGCGCTTCATGCTCACTGGCGGGCGGCAACAACTGATCGAGCCCGGGGGCGACGCCGTCGCCGGACAGCGCGTCGAGGATGCCGGCGGGCAGTGCCTTGTCGGCCAGTTCGTCGAGCGATCCCACACCGATGGTCTCGAGCACGGTCGCGACGGCATCGGCGTCCAGTCCGATGTGGCGATCGGCGAAGTTGGGCTGGTTGTGATCGGACACTGACGTCACTCCCGGGGCGTTAGGGCAGAACCGCTGGGTTCCTCCCCCTCTGTCGTCAACCCGTCCGCGGGCGCCTGAGAGATTCGGCGGCCTTACGCGAAGGCACCTTTCCCCATGGGCGGGTAAGCAGGACGCTTACCGCTTTCCAGAGGCATCGGGGCCCTGAGCGGTCCTGGGTGCCTGAGAGGTTGACGGAGAGGTGTTGCTCCTTCGGCGTCCGTGGCTGGCTGTCACGGAACTCTCCCGCACAAGGGCGATGCGCCAACGAGTTTACTGCCGCAACGCAGCGACAGCATGGCTACCCGCCGCGCCACGTCGAGATTGCACACATGGTCCTGATATAGCGAGTTCAACAGCCCTGGTCACATTCTTCAGGCCGGGCGCACGTCAACGCGGCGCAAACGTCAGTCGGGCGCTAAAACTCAGCCGATCTTGCGGTCGCGCGTTTTGCGCCGCGACGCCAGCTCATCCTCTGGAGTGGCGATCGACTCGCCGCCGTCGGCGCGCTCACCTGGGAAATCTGCGATCGCACCGGTGAGTTCCCGCATGGCGCCGGACACCGCGATGCCGAACACGCCCTGGCCGCCCTGCAGCAGATCGACGACTTCCTCGGCCGACGTGCATTCGTAAACCGTGGTGCCGTCGGAGAACAGCGTGATGTTGGCCAGATCGCGAACCCCGCGCTGACGCAGATGATCGACGGCGACGCGGATGTTGTGCAGCGAGATTCCGGTGTCCAGCAGTCGTTTGACGATCTTCAGAACCAGGATGTCCTTGAACGAGTACAGCCGCTGGCTACCCGAACCGGCCGCGCTGCGGATGGACGGCACGACGAGCGAGGTCCGGGCCCAATAATCCAGCTGGCGGTAGGTGATTCCCGCGATCTGGCAGGCGCTGGGTCCCCGGTAGCCCACGAGTTCGTCCGGCACCGAGTTGTCGGGGAACAGACCGGCCTGGACGGGTTCGCTGGGCGTACTGGCCGGCGATTCAGCGGGCCCGCTGCTGGTGGACAGGTCCAGCTGCTCTTGACGTGGCGTGTCTCCCACTCTCGAATCCTCTCGCCGATCGAACTCGCGTCTGTGACCTGCGTGGGCGCACATTTGCCGAAGCTCGAATGTGTCGAGCATACGCTTCTGGTTGATTCATGACTGCTCGTCGCGGTCAAGTATGGCTGCCCAATTCACGGTTGAAAGAAACCCGCGCCGCGTGTCGAACGCGACGAGATGTTTCCGTGACAAAACTGCTGGACTGGCCGCCTACGTCGCTTTGAAGTCGTCGGGCGACACGCTGTCGAGGAACTCCTTGAACTTCTCGACCTCGTCCTCGCGGACCGCGCCCGCCGCTTCCTCGTCGTTCTCGTCGGGAATCAGCAGGCCGGCCTCGGCAAGCACCGCCTCCTCGACGTAGATCGGCACACCGACGCGCAGCGCGATCGCCACCGAGTCCGATGGCCGCGCCGACACCTTGATGTCGCGATCGAAGATCAGGTCCGCGTAGAAGGTGCCCTCCTGGAGGTCGACAATGCGCACCTCCTTGAGCGAATGACCAAGCGCGGTAATGAGATCTCGGATCAGGTCGTGTGTCAGCGGCCGCGCGGGCTCGTGGCCCTGTTGTTCGAGCGCAATCGCCGCGGCCTCGGGCTGGCCGATCCAGATCGGCAAGTATCGGTCACCGTTGGCTTCCCGCAGCAGCAGCACCGGCTGGTTCTGGGGCTGCTCCACGCGAATGCCGACCACACGAACCTCACCCATCTGTGTCTGCCCTCCGCACGAAAGAAGCCGAGCCAAAAAGCCTGCCAAGAAGCACTGAAACGAGTCTAATCCTCAGCGATCCAGAACGTCGCGCACGGCGGACTTGATCAGCGACGTGTGCAACGTGATCGCCAGTGCAGCGACCTCGCGGGCCAGATCGTCGGCGCGGTCACGGGCCCCGGCCTTGCCCGCCTTGACCACCGGTCCGGCGATCTGGGCGATCAAGTCGGATTGGCGGTCGGCAGCCGAGCGGAACGCCCGCAGGTGCCGCGGTTCCACGCCGTACTCCGCCAACGCCCTGGCGCACTGGGCGATCATCACCGAGTGCTCGTCGAAGAAGCCCGCTGCACCCGGCTTGATCACGCCCGCCTTGATCAGCTCGGTCAGAAGGGCTTCATCGATGTCCGACCGGGCAAGCAGATCTTCCCGTCGCAACCGCACCTGGGTGGGTGCGACACCGGAAAGCCCGTCGCCGTTCTCGCCGGACGCCGAATCCACGGGAACCAAACGCGGTACGCCGTAAGCGGATCCGCTGTGGGGCAGCTCGCCATCGGGCTGAGCGTCCAGCTGCGCTTTGATGACCTTCAACGGCAGATACTGGTCGCGCTGAGCGGTCAGGATGAACCGCAGGCGCGCGCAGTCATAGGCGGTGAACCGCCGATATCCCGACGCAGTGCGCTCAGGGGTGACCAGGCCTTCGGCTTCCAGGAACCGGATCTTGGAGATGGTCACGTCCGGGAAGTCGCCTCGCAGCAGATCGAGGACCGCTCCGATCGACATCCCGGCCAAAGATGAGCGGACGTCGGGCTGTGTCATCGGCTCTTGGCGCGAGCGCTCATCGCTTAGCTGCCCGGGCCGCTGTCGTCGTCACTCTTGGGCCCGGTCAGAAAAACCAGGCGGAACTTGCCGATCTGCACCTCGTCACCGTTGGCCAGCACCGCGGAATCGACGGGTTCCCGGTTGACGTAGGTGCCGTTCAGGCTGCCGACGTCGACCACTTGGAACTCGCCGCCCTCCAGCCGAAACTCGGCATGTCGGCGGCTGACCGTGACGTCGTCGAGGAAGATGTCGCTGTCGGGATGCCGACCGGCCGAGGTGGTGGGCTGGTCGAGCAGGAATCGCGAGCCTGCGTTGGGACCGCGCTTGACGACCAACAGCGCCGACCCGGCGGGCAGCCCCTCAACGCCCGAGACCGCACCCTCGGTGCCGACCGCGGCCGGAGCGTCCAGTTCGTTGAGGAAGTCGGCGCGGAAAACCGATGTCGTCTCCACGGTGACTTCGTCAGACGTCTGGTCAGCCCCAGAGTTATGGTCCTTTTCCGTCACCCGCTGCTCCTCACTGGCTGCTGTGGCGATATCAGGCCGGTCCCCCCAGCCTTGATTCGTCTGGTGTTGACCGTACCGCGCAGTGGACATCATTGGGTCCACCACCGCCGGATCCGCCTGTGTTCGACTTCGGTTTGAAAACCCTAACAACTCGTCATTCGGTCACCGTGGCGCGGTAGCCGTCCGGATCGAGTAGTGCGGCGAGTGCGTCGTCCAGTGACGAGGCGTCGATCTGGAGGTCGACGAGCCAGCCTTCGCCGTAAGGATCGGAGTTGACCAATTGTGGGTTAGCTTCCAGATCAGCATTTACCGCAACGACTTTCGCGCTGACGGGCGCGTAAAGGTCAGACACCGACTTGGTCGATTCCACTTCGCCGAACGACTCGCCCGCGCTCACGTCGGCGCCGAGGTCGGGTAGCTGGACGAATACCACGTCACCGAGCGCCGACTGGGCGTAGTCGGTGATGCCGACCCGTACGGTGTCGTCGCCGGTGCGCTGCACCCACTCGTGTTCCTCGGTGTAGTACAGGTCGGCTGGGATTTCGCTCACGGCGCTCCTTGTGGACACGTGCTCATTTGACTGGCTGAGCGTATTGGCGGGGTTTCGGTTGCCGCAAGGCGGTTATGTCCACGCGGTCGGATTGTTGTACCACCATCGAGCCGCCGACGCGTTCCACGCTGTCCATCGCTCCGCCGGGGATGTTCATCGCCGCGGCCAGCGTCGGCGGATCACCAATCGCCAGAACCGAATACGGCGGGTTGAGCGTCGCGCTGTCGACGACGAGCGCGCCGGGTGTCCCGACCACCCAGGTGTCGACGCCGACGCGGACCGCGGCCGCCCCGCCGCGGATCTCCATCGCCTCGGCGCCTGCCGCCCGCAGCTCGTTGATCACGTCGAGCATGGTGTCGGCGGGCACGCCCGGGGCCTTGTCCTCGATCGTCAGCGTCACACCGGGACCCGTCGCCGCGACGGTACCGATCAGTATTGACAGCGCGGCCAGCCGGGCCTGCGCGTTCTCGATCGCGGCCTGATCGCTGCTGCCCGACGCCTGCAACTGTGCCAAGTTGCGCTGCAGGTCGGTCACTTCGGTGTTGAGTGCCGCCTCTCGCTGCTGCAGCGAATCCAGCAGCACCAGCAGATCGGCGGGTCGTGCCGTCTCCAACGCGTCGCCGGATTCGGTTTGCCGGGCCTGCGTCACGATCGCGACACCGAGCAGCACGCACAGCAGTACGGCCAGGGCGCCGAACACGAGTTGCGATCGGCCCCTTCGCGCGACGCCCTTCACACCGCCGGCGTGCAGATCGCCGATCTCAGGCACCGGCTCGTCGGGCGGCAGTTCGTGACGGCCGTGGTGGTCCGGCTCGGCGCCGTGTTGAGGCTGGTGCTCGCTCATGCGCACCCGCAGACGACGGCGAGTGAGGATCGCAGCGAGGAACGAGCGAGGACCGGAGCGAGCGGGAGTCGAGGCATGATCTATGCGCCGAACAATCTGCGCCGCAAGGCGGCTGCGTTGCCAAAGATCCGGATGCCGAGCACCACGATGATCGCGGTGGACAGCTGGGTGCCGACGCCGAGTTGGTCGCCGACGTAGACGATCAGCGCGGCCACCAGCACGTTGAAGACGAACGAGACGACAAACACCTTCGAGTCGAAGATGCGTTCCAGATAGGCCCGCAATCCGCCGAACACTGCGTCGAGCGCGGCCACCACCGCGATCGGCAGGTACGGCTGGATGACCTCGGGAACGCTGGGGTGAAACACCAGACCCAGCACGATCCCGATGACGAGAGCGGCGATTCCGATCATTTGCGTCCGTTCATTAAGACCCAATCTGCTTGGCGAAGTTGACATCTCGAACGGAACCGGCAGGCAGCGTCAGGCCCTCGCCGGAGCTGACATTGACGCCGACGCCGTAGCTGGTCTCCAGCAACCGAAGTCGCTGTAGGCCGGGACTGCGGTCGAACACATCCTGCATGGCGTGCGGCGGTCCGACCGCGAGAATGACATATGGGCTGCCGATCGGTTGATTGTCGACCAGGATGCCGCCGCCTGCCTGACGGATGGTCACATTCGGGCCGATCCGCACTCCGCCGACGGAGATGGCCTCGGCGCCGCTGACCCACAGCGAGTTGACGACCAGTTGCAGATCGCGGTCGAGGATCACCTGCTGGCTGCCGGCGACGCGTTCCTTCGAGACGTCGCTGAGGTCTTTGGACATCCCCGGATCGGTCACGGTGATGGTCAGGCCGGGCCCGATCACCGGCGTGGTGGCTGCCGCGAAGTTCGACTGGTCGAGTCCGCTCAGCAGCTGTTGCCCGCGTGCGTCACCCTCGAGCCTGCTGCGCCGCTCGGCGTCCACCTGCGCGGCAAGGGCGTTGCGACGGACGGTGAAGTCGTTGGTGGTGGCTTGCGCGGACTTGACGCTTCCCGCCAGCACCTGCTGCGTGTCGCGCACACCGGGCGCCGTCGAGCGCGCCTGGGCGACGGCCGCGGCGAACACCGTCGCGATCACCAGCGCGCCGCAGATCTGCCACATCCACGCCTGCCACCGCGTCCTACGCTTTGCGCCACCGGCTTTCGCCTGCGCCGCCGCGGCATAGCCCGGATCGAGATGATCTGAGAGCAGCGAGCGCAGCAGCGACGGAACGGGGATCAGCGTTGGCTTGTCGGCCTCATGCGCGTTACGGCCGGCTTGGGGGTCGTAGCCGCCCAGCGTGGTCATCATCATCTGCTCTTCGCGCGAGCGCTCATCATGTCGACGCCTTGGGCAGCTTTCGCACCACCATCGCCACCTGGATCAGGTACAGCACCCCCGACCACACATACATGGCCATGCCCCAGATCAAGAACGCCCACCCGCAAGCGAGGACGACGCGACTCCACAGCGCATCCCACTGGCCGAGCAGGATCAGCGGAAATCCCGACATCAGCGCGAAGGTGGCGGCTTTGCCGATGTACGTGACCGGCAGCGCGGTCAATCCCCGGCCGCGCAGCACCGGCAGCGTCGCGGCCAGCACGGCGTCACGCCCGATCAGCATGAGCACGATCCACCACGGCACTACGCCGTAAATCGCCAGTGCCACAGGCACGGTCACCATGTAGATGCGGTCGACGGCCGGGTCGAGCAGCTCCCCCAGCCGCGACGACTGATTGGCGACGAGCCGCGCGATCTTGCCGTCGGCCCAGTCGGAGAACCCGCTGAACATCAGCACGCCCACCGCCCAGCCGGTGGCGTCGGCCATGAGCAATAGATAAAGGAAGACCGGAACCAGCACCAGGCGCAGCACAGACAGCGCGTTGGGCCACGTCAGCACCCGGTCGCGCACATCGCCAGCAGCGCCCGCCATGGGCTAAACCTATCGGAAAACTCCTGGCAGGCTCAGCGCCGACATGGTCTCGTCTGCCAGCGGATTGTCGTGCACCATGTACGTCCACGTCGACGTCGGCCGGGCGAGTTTGGACAGGTCGACGCCCGGCTCGTCCTCGATGGAGGCCGCGGTCTCGAATGTCTGCTGGGCCGCCTCGATCGCGTCGGCGGCCAGGGAGGCGAACGCGTCAACCGCCATCCGGTGGAACTCGTCGATCGGGGTCTGATTGCCCAGTGCCCGCAGGTGAATGCTCTCCCGGATGTCGGCGAGGTATGCCAGGTGGTCGGCCCAGCCGCGGTCCAGGTGGTACAGCATGATCAGCCGGCAGATCGTCTCCAGCTTCTCCTCACCGAGGTCGTCGACGATTTCCTCATAGCGCTTTGGCGCGCGCGCGGCCAGCTCCTCCCGTGCGGTCGGCGTGCGCAGCAAAGTATCGCGGCGCTCGACGATGATCGCCCGCTGTTGGGCGATCAGCTGGTTGTAGCGCCAGTTGTTGGCATGCACGTCGAGCATCCGGCCTTCGGCGATGCGCTGCGCATGGTCGATGAGCGTGGGGGCCTTGGCGCTGACGATGCGGCCGTCCTCGTCGGTCTGCAAGGGCAGCTTGTTGGGCTCGAGGTGGGCCACCACCACATCGTCTTCCCAGCTGGCGAAGAACACCGACGACCCGGGATCGCCCTGACGTCCGGCGCGGCCACGCAGCTGATTGTCCAGCCGTTCGGTGTGGTGGCGGCCGGTGCCGATGACATGCAGTCCACCGAGTTCGGCAACCTCATCATGGTCGGCCTCATCCGAACCACCGAGCCGGATGTCGGTGCCGCGGCCCGCCATCTGGGTGGACACGGTGACGCTGCCGAGCTGGCCTGCCTCGGCGATCACGGCGGCCTCCTCGGCGTCGTTCTTCGCGTTCAGCACCACCGCGGGAATGCCGGCCTTGACCAGCCGCTCGTGCAATTCCTCGGACTCGGCGACGTCGCGAGTACCGACCAGGACAGGCTGCTTGGTCGCGTGTATCTCTTTGATGTGGTCGACGATCGCGTCGTTCTTGGCGGCCGCGGTGATGTACACGCGGTCGGTGTCGTCCTCGCGAATGTTGGGAGTATTCGGCGCAATTGGCGAGACGCCGAGCTTGTAGAACTGGCGCAGCTGCTCGCCGGCGGCCAGCGCCGTACCCGTCATGCCGCACACCGTCGGGTACCGGTTGATCAATGCCTGCACGGTGATGGTGTCGAGCACCTCACCGGTCTCGGTGGTCTCGATGCCCTCTTTGGCCTCGACGGCGGCCTGCAGTCCGTC
>JAJKIB010000418.1 GCA_021154745.1 Mycobacterium sp. | reverse complement strand
GAGATCCGCGAGTCCGGAAAGCTCGGCGATGAGGCCAGCGAGAAACTCGAAAAGGCGATCAACCAGTTCAAGAAGGGCTTCGCTGCAACCGACGGCAGCTCGGTGGTCCCGGACGAGCATGTCGATGCGCTCGCGGAGGAGGACCTCGAAAAAGAATCGGTGAAGGTCCGCAAGCCCGCACCGAAGAAGAAGTAGTCAACGATGGCGGCAACACTTCGGGAGTTACGCGGACGTATCCGCTCGGCAGGGTCGATCAAGAAGATCACCAAGGCCCAGGAGCTGATTGCGACATCACGCATCGGCCGGGCCCAGAACCGGCTTCAGGCTGCGCGCCCGTACGCCTTCGAGATCACCTCCATGCTGACCACGCTGGCGGCCGAGGCGGCGTTGGATCATCCGCTCCTTGTCGAGCGTGAGGACGCCAAGCGGGCCGGCGTGCTCGTTGTGACGTCCGACCGTGGTCTGTGCGGCGCGTACAACTCGAACGTGTTCCGTCGCGCCGAGGAGTTGTTCTCGCTGATCCGGCAGGAGGGCAAGACGCCGATCGTCTACGCGGTGGGACGAAAGGCGTTGAACTACTACAGGTTCCGCAACTGGGATGTCACCGACTCGTGGAACGGGTTCTCTGAGCAGCCCGCGTATGAGAACGCTCAAGAAATCGCCTCGACGCTGGTCGACGCGTTCCTTGCCGGCGCCGACGACCACGGTGAAGATCCGGGTCCCGACGGAGTCCTTGGACTCGACGAGCTGCACATCGTCTACACCGAGTTCAAGTCCATGATGTCGCAAAATGCGGTCGCGCACCGCATTGCGCCGATGGTGGTCGAATACGTCGAGGAAGAGACAGGTCCTCGTACGCTGTACTCGTTCGAGCCCGACGCCACAACGCTTTTCGATGCGCTGCTACCGCGGTACCTGGCGACCCGGATCTATGCCGCCCTGCTCGAGTCGGCGGCGTCGGAGCTGGCTTCGCGCCAGCGCGCGATGAAGTCGGCCACCGACAACGCCGACGATCTCATCAAGGCCCTGACCCTCGAGGCCAACCGGGAGCGACAGGCCCAAATCACCCAGGAAATCAGCGAGATTGTCGGTGGCGCGAACGCGCTGGCCGGCGCCAGACGTTAGCCCGTTAGGAAGAAGAAGAGAATGACTGCTACCGCTGAAAAGACCGACAAGGCAACGAACAAGGACACCAACGGACGCGTGGTGCGGGTGACCGGGCCCGTGGTCGACGTTGAGTTCCCGCGCGGCTCTGTGCCTGAACTGTTCAATGCACTGCAGGCCGAGGTCACGTTCGAGGAGCTTGCAAAGACGCTGACGTTGGAGGTGGCCCAGCATCTGGGCGACAGCCTGGTGCGCTGCATCTCCTTGCAGCCGACCGACGGCCTGGTCCGCGGCGTTGACGTTGTCGACACCGGCAAGTCCATCTCGGTGCCGGTCGGCGACGGAGTGAAGGGCCACGTCTGGAACGCCCTTGGCATTTGCCTGGACGAGAAGGATTACGGGGACGACTTCGACCGCTGGCCGATTCACCGCAAGCCGCCGGCCTTCGACGAACTCGAGCCACGCACCGAAATGCTCGAGACGGGCCTCAAGGTCGTCGATCTGCTGACTCCCTATGTGCGCGGCGGCAAGATCGCCCTGTTCGGCGGTGCGGGCGTCGGCAAGACGGTGCTCATCCAGGAGATGATCAACCGTATTGCCCGCAACTTCGGCGGCACTTCGGTTTTCGCGGGCGTGGGCGAGCGCACCCGCGAGGGCAACGACCTGTGGGTCGAGCTCGGCGAGGCCGACGTGCTCAAGGACACCGCGCTGGTGTTCGGCCAGATGGACGAGCCGCCGGGCACCCGTATGCGGGTCGCACTCTCGGCTCTGACAATGGCGGAGTACTTCCGCGACGAGCAGCAACAGGACGTGTTGTTGTTCATCGACAACATCTTCCGGTTCACTCAGGCCGGCTCAGAGGTGTCGACGCTGCTCGGCCGCATGCCCTCCGCGGTGGGCTACCAGCCGACGCTGGCCGACGAGATGGGCGAGCTGCAGGAGCGGATCACTTCGACCCGCGGCCGTTCGATCACCTCGATGCAGGCCGTCTACGTGCCTGCCGACGACTACACCGACCCCGCGCCGGCGACCACGTTCGCGCACCTGGACGCCACCACGGAGCTGAGCCGTAACGTGTTCTCGAAGGGCATCTTCCCTGCGGTGGACCCGCTGGCCTCGAGCTCGACGATCCTCGACCCTTCGGTCGTGGGCGATGAGCACTACCGAGTGGCGCAGGAAGTCATTCGAATCCTGCAGCGCTACAAGGACCTTCAGGACATCATCGCGATCCTCGGTATCGACGAGCTGTCCGAAGAGGACAAGCAGCTGGTGCAGCGTGCCCGCCGTATCGAGCGCTTCCTGTCGCAGAACATGATGGCGGCCGAGCAGTTCACCGGCCAGCCCGGTTCGACCGTTCCGGTCAAGGAGACCATCGAGGCGTTCGACCGGTTGACCAAGGGTGAATTCGACCACGTGCCCGAGCAGGCGTTCTTCTTGATCGGCGGCTTGGACGATTTGGCGAAGAAGGCCGAAAGCTTCGGTGTGAAGCTGGAGGACGGCGGAAAGAACAATGGCGCCGACAAGAAGGACAACGGTAAGGGCAATGGCTCCGAGAAGTCGGACGAGGGCGAGAAGAAGGATGACTAGGCCTTACCCACACCGAAAGGTGATGTGAGATGGCCGAACTGAACATCGACATCGTCGCTGTCGATCGCAAGATCTGGTCGGGTCAGGGCTCGTTTCTGTTCACCCGCACCACCTCGGGCGAGATCGGCATTCTGCCCAACCACATCCCGTTGGTCGCACAGCTGGTCGACGACGCGATGGTGCGAGTCGAGCGTGAAGGTTCTGACGACTTGCGCATCGCGGTCGACGGAGGCTTTCTGTCCGTCACCGAGCATGGCGTGACGGTCCTGGCCGAGAGTGCTGAATTCGATTCGGAGATCGACGAGGCCGCCGCGCAGCGTGACGCCGAATCCGAGGATCCCGCTACCGCCGCCAAGGGCCGAGCGAGGCTTCGCGCCCTGGGCCAGATCGACTAGCGGGTCCGCTGATGAGCGCGTCCATGTTGGTGATGGTCGCGCTGGTCGGTGTATTGCTGTTCGTTGTCGTCGCACTTTGTTATCGGTTGTGGAAGCTACGCCAGGTAGGCGGGACGGCGGCGATCCTGCGCGATGTGCCCGCGGTCGGCGGACACGGGTGGCGCCACGGTGTAATGCGTTACCGGGGTGGGGAAGCCGGCTTCTATCGGTTGTCCAGCCTGCGTTGGTGGCCCGACCGTAGGCTGAGTCGCCGCGGGCTGGAGATCGTGTCCCGACGGTCGCCGCGGGGCGATGAATTCGACATCATGACCGACGAGATCGTCGTGCTGGAATTGCGCGACACCAGCCCGGAACGGCGCCGGGGATATGAAGTGGCGCTGGATCGCGGTGCGTTGACGGCATTTTTGTCGTGGCTCGAGTCGCGGCCGTCGCCACGCGCACGGCGTCGGACGTTCTAATCGGTTGCGGGCCCGCCCGGTTGCCACAACACATCGCCATTTGGATTGGCCACCCGCGACAAAATGAACAGTAGATCTGACAGCCGGTTGAGGTATTTGGCCGGAAGCACGCTGATGGAGTCCTCATGTGTGTCGACGGCGAGCCACGCCGACCGTTCCGCCCGGCGCGCCACCGTGCGAGCCACGTGCAGCAGCGCCGAAAGCGGTGTACCGCCTGGCAGCACAAATGAATTCAGAGCCGGCAGGGGTTCATTGAACTCGTCGCACCACGACTCCAACCGGTCGATGTATGTCTGTGTGATCCGCAGTGGGGGATGTTCGGAATTCTCGACCACCGGGGTGGACAAATCAGCGCCCGCATCGAACAGGTCGTTCTGAATCTGCCGCAGCACGTTGAGAATTTGATCGCCGGGCGTTCCCAAGGCGATCGCCACACCGATAGCGGCGTTGGTCTCGTCGCAGTCGGCGTACGCAGCCAGGCGCGCGTCATTCTTTGAGACCCTGCTGAAATCGCTCAAACCCGTGGTCCCGTCGTCGCCGGTCCGGGTGTATATGCGGGTCAAATGAACTGCCATGGTCAAACGGTACCGGGCAGAGTGGCTCACACAACCCGCCGGGAAACTGACACCGTCCCATGCCGCTGTTTACACTGACCGGCGTGAGCGAGCGATTCGTGGTGACCGGCGGAAACCGGTTATCGGGCGAAGTTGCTGTCGGGGGCGCCAAGAACAGCGTATTGAAGCTGATGGCGGCGTCGCTCCTGGCCGAGGGGACCAGCACGATTACCAACTGTCCGGACATCCTGGACGTGCCGCTGATGGCGGAGGTTCTGCGCGGTCTGGGCGCGACGGTCGAGCTCGACAGTGAGGTCGTTCGGATCACCTCGCCCGACGAACCCAAGTACGACGCGGATTTCGCCGCTGTCCGCCAGTTCCGGGCATCAGTGTGTGTGCTGGGACCATTGGTCGGGCGGTGCAAGAGGGCCAAGGTAGCGCTGCCGGGCGGTGACGCCATCGGGTCGCGTCCGTTGGATATGCATCAAGCCGGTCTGCGACAGCTGGGTGCACGCTGCAACATCGAACACGGCTGTGTCGTCGCCGAGGCGGAGCACTTGCGCGGCGCGGAGATTCAGTTGGAGTTCCCGTCAGTGGGTGCGACGGAGAACATCCTGATGGCCGCGGTCGTTGCGGAGGGCGTCACGACCATTCACAACGCGGCGCGCGAGCCTGACGTCGTCGACCTGTGCACGATGCTCAACCAGATGGGCGCCCAGATCTCGGGGGCGGGCACGCCGACTATGACGATCACGGGAGTCGATCGGCTCTATCCCACCGAGCATCGGGTGATCGGCGACCGCATCGTCGCCGCCACATGGGGTATCGCTGCCGCGATGACGCGTGGGGATATCTCGGTGACGGGCATCGACCCACAGCACTTGCAGCTGGTGCTGCACAAGCTGCACGACGCCGGTGCCACCGTCACGCAGACCGACGACGGCTTCCGGGTCGTCCAGTACGAACGGCCCAAGGCGGTCAACGTCGCGACGCTGCCGTTCCCGGGCTTCCCGACCGACCTGCAGCCGATGGCCATCGGCCTGGCATCGATCGCCGACGGCACGTCGATGATCACCGAGAACGTGTTCGAGGCCCGGTTCCGGTTCGTCGAGGAGATGATCCGGCTGGGCGCCGACGCCCGCACTGACGGCCACCATGCGGTCGTGCGGGGCATCCCGCAACTATCCAGCGCGCCGGTGTGGTCCTCGGATATCCGGGCGGGCGCGGGGCTGGTGCTCGCCGGACTCGTCGCCGACGGTGACACCGAGGTTCACGACGTGTTCCACATCGATCGCGGCTACCCGCTGTTCGTCGAGAACCTGATCAGTCTTGGCGCAGAAATAGAGCGCGTCGTCTAGACGGGCCGCCGCCCTGGCAGGCCGCTTTGGATCGAGCCAGACAAAGGCGTAGTCTTTACCGAGAAGCCCACGGCCCCAGGCCATTAGGACTGGAGGACGGGGTTTGACGTCTCTGTCCATGTGGAGTACAGTGGCAGGGTTGCCTGCCGAGCGGGTGTGTTGTTTGAGAACTCAATAGTGTGTTTGGTGGTTTTTGTTTGTTGTTGTTTTTTGTCGCGCCTTCTTTTTCCCGTTTGGGGGTGTGACTGTTTTTTGGATGCCAGTTTTTGGTGTCTTTGCTTGGTCAGATTGTTCTGGACATGGCTTTTGTGGTTTTTGTTTGGAGAGTTTGATCCTGGCTCAGGACG
>JAJKIB010000417.1 GCA_021154745.1 Mycobacterium sp. | reverse complement strand
GTTCATCGCACCGATCGCCGGCGCCATGTCTGACCGAATCGGCGGCAAGACGCTCATCGGTACCGGGCTTGCCCTGC
Organism: Mycobacterium sp.; assembly: GCA_021154745.1. Classification (GTDB taxonomy): domain Bacteria; phylum Actinomycetota; class Actinomycetes; order Mycobacteriales; family Mycobacteriaceae; genus Mycobacterium. Next base: position 17,293 of record JAJKIB010000417.1, on the reverse strand, counting down.
AAGCGACCGGGCTCGCCTGGCTCGGCCTGATCTCGACGCCGACCACCGCCTACTCCGCGTTCGTCGGCCCGTTCATCCTGGCCGGTGTCGGCATGGGCCTGTTCTTCGCGCCGGTCGCAAACGTGGTGCTCTCCACCGTCCGTCCGGCCGAAGAGGGCCAGGCATCCGGTGCGAACAACGCCATTCGCGAACTCGGCGGAGTGTTCGGCGTCGCCGTGCTCGCATCGGTCTTCGCCCGCCTCGGCGGCTACCAGAGCGGAACCGCCTTCGTGGACGGCATGAACCCGGCCATCCTGGTCGGTGCCGGAGTCGTCGCCCTGGGCGCCGTCGCGGCATTCGCGATCCCGAACCGTCGGGCGAGCAAGAAGGCCCCGCTGGTGGTGGGCGAGCAGGTGCCCGAACTGGTCCCGGCGTAGCCCGCCTCGCATCCAGTACGCAACGTCGTCGTTCGGGCTGGGAATCCGGGTGACCGGCAGAGTCCTGACCGCGTCCGCGGATGCAACACCGGCAGCGCGGGGGCGACACGGCGATCGCCGACGTGTTCCGGAACCTCTTCTTCCGGATCTAGGAGTCGGTCCGATAGTCGGTCGAGCGGTCGACCTGGGCGTAGACGGCCGGCCCGATCGGCCGGCGCTGTTCCTCGGCGAGGTGGCCGAGAAGGCCTGCGGTTCTGGCCAGCAGGGCGAACCCCCGCAGCGTGTCGACCGGAAACCCGAGGTCGGCGAGTGCCGCACCGCACGCCCCCGCGCCGTTGAGTGGGAGCGTGCGGCCGAGGATCGCAGAATGGACGCGGCCGACCGCCTCGAACAGCCGCAGATGCGCGCCGTACACGCCGGACTCGGCGGCGAGGCCGATGATCACCTGGGTGCGCGGGTCGGCGGTCTTGTGTACCGGATGCCCGAGGCCGGGGAGCAGGCGTCGGGCGTCGCGCGCCTCGGTGACAATCCGGGTGGCCAAGAGGTCATATGCCGCGTCGTCCGCAGGGACGGCACCATGGGATGCGGACGATGAGGAGAGCGCGTCCGCCAACATGCGACCGCAGTCCTCGGTCGTCCCGAGGAAGCGCGAACCGCCGCCGAGCAAGCCCGCGGCGAGCGCGCCCTGCACGGATTCCGGGGCGCCCGTCAGCGTCAGCCGGGCGGCGATTGCCGAGGGTGTCAGGCCGTGATCGGCGAGCGCGACAAGCACAGCCTCGAACACCCGCAGCTCCCCTTCGCTCGGACGGCGCTGGGCCACCAGCCAGAAGGCCAGCTCGCCGAAGCCGACCTGACCCATCAGCTCGCCGGCGAGGTCGTGGCCGAGCAGGGTGATCGAGTCCGCATCCGAGCGGCCGATCGAGGTGGGGTACGGGCTCACCGGGCGGCTCCTTGCTCGGCATCGAACTCCTCGGGCGGATGGCCCACGGGCAGCTGGTGCTTGGCGACGCGCTGGGTGGGAGTGCGGGGGAGCGCCGCCACCTGCTGCCAGTAGCGCGGCACCTTGAAGCGTGCCAGTCGCTCGGCCGCCCAGCCGCGCAGGGCTGCGAAGTCGGCGGGTCCGCTCGTCACGACAAAGGCTTTGACCTCGTCCTCGGACAGCTCGGACGGGACGCCGACGACCGCGCACTCCACGACCGAGGGATGCGTCGCGATCGCCTCCTCCACCTCGAGCGGCGACAGGTTCTCGCCCCGTCGGCGTAGTACCTCCTTCTTGCGGGATACGAAGGTGAACAGGCCCTGCCCGTCGCGGCTCACGATGTCCCCGGTGCGCAGCCAGCCTTCCGCGTCGATCGCGGCCGTCGTCTCCTCGGGCATGCCCCAGTAGCCGGGAGTCACCGCGGGGCTGCGCAGCAGCAGCTCACCGGTGTCGGTGTCCTCGCCGTCCTCGTCAACGACACGAGCCTCGTTCACGTCCCGGCGGACGGGGTGCTGGCGGACCGTTCCGAGTGTGCCGAACGGCCGCGTGCCATGCGGCCAGATCAGGCCGTACGGGCTTTCCGACATCCCGTAGCCGACGACGATGCGGATGCCGAACCGTGCCTCGATCTCCAGCTGACGCTCGCGCTCCGGAGCCGGCCCGGTGTAGCACAGCCGCAGCGGATTGTCGGCGTCGTCCGAGCGCCGCGGCTGGCGCATGAGGATCTCGAGCATCGCTCCGATCGTATTGAACTCTGTGGCCCCGTGGCGACGGGCAGCGTCGAGGAATCCCGAGGCGGAGAAACGCGGGAGCAGCACCAGCCCCGCGCCGCACGCGAGCGAGCCCATGGTCGAGTAGGCCTGGGCATTGATGTGGAACAGCGGTAACGAGGTCATCAGCCGATCGGCCGAGGACAGCTGCATCCAGTACGGGAATCCCTCGCCGGCCAGCACGTAGGCGCGATGCGTCTGCGCAACGAGTTTGGAGCGGCCGGTCGTGCCCGACGTGGGGATCAGGCATGCAACATCCTCGGCGGTCGCCTCGTCGGTGGGCAGCGCCCCCGAATCGCCGGACAGGTCATCGACGTCCAAGACCGACGTCGTCGATTCAACGTCGAGATCCGACCGTAGCTTGCCGTCCGTGATCACCGCCCTGGGGCGCGTCTGGGTGAGGAGACCGGCGAACTCGGCCCGGGAGAAAGCGGGGTTCATCGGCACCGCGATCGCGCCCAGCGACGTGATCGCCAGCCAGGCGAGCAGGTACGGCGGCGTAGTACGCGCCGTCATGGCGACCAGATCGCCGCGGCGCACACCGTGCGCGCGCAGGACGGCCGCGCACGCGCCGACCGCGGCCGCCGCGGCGGAGAACGTCACCTCGGCATCGTCGGCGCGGAGCCACGTGCCGTCCGGATCGCGCGCGGCCGCATCCGACAGCACTTGCGGGATCGTGCGGCACACGATCGGGTTAGACGCCAGTGCGGTAGATGTCCTCGATGATGCCGTCAACGAGTCGCGTGGAGACAGTGTGTTCCAGGGCGCCCGTCTCGCGCAGCTCGGCGACGGCCTGGACCGGGTCGGCGTCGGCGAACAGACGCTCGTCGGCGTAGTCGGCGGGTCGTCCCGTTGCGTCGAGCGTCCACCACGATGCCTCGAGCGCCATCCCGTTCGGATCACTGAAGTAGATCGAGCGGATGAAGCCGTGGTCAACGACGTCAGTGACCTCGCAGTCGTGGCTCTTGAGGCGGTCGCGCAGCCGCAGCAGGGCCTCCTCGTCTGGCAGGTTCAGCGAGAGGTGATCGAACTGCGACGCCTTGTCGTAGGGGACACCGGCCGGCTTCGCATACATGTCCAGATGCTGGCCCGCGTACTCGAAGAACGCGACCGTGTTGCCGGCGCCGATGTCGAAGAAGTAGTGCCGGAACGCCGGCGTGCCGATGGTGGCGACCAAGCGTGCGCCGAGGACGCCGTGCCAGAACCGGACGGTGGCATCCATGTCGGGGGTGACGAGGGCGAGGTGGTTGACCCCCCGCCAGTGAACGGACTCGGGTGTCGTTGCCATGTGCAAACACTACGCGCTGGCCGGCCGCGTCGACCTCCGCGTCGACAACCGCCGCGTAGGCCATGGCGAGCGGCCGGATCGCCGTCGGTCGTAGTCGTCGCGCCGGTCAGACGCACCGGCTAGGGGTCGGTCGAATAACGGGCGGAGTCGGTGTGCACGGCACTGTCGCTGGACTGAGCGCGGTGCCGCACCTCCGTCCCTTGGTAGTCGGTGTACCTGTACGGATTCGGGATACGCTCGGCCGGCGGCAACTCCGGTCGCATCCCGTCCAGCCAGGGCTGCTCGCCCAGCGTGGCCTTCGCGTACTCCACGGTCTCGGCGACTGCACTCTTGGCTGCGTCGAGGTCGACGTCTATCAGCTGGTGATCGTGTTTGACGATCCGGCCGTTGATAAGCACGGTATGCACGTCGCCGCGGCCGGCCTGGTATGCGACTGTCCCGTAGGCATGAAGGATCGGGAACAGTGCCGGTGATGCCTCCTTCTTTATCAACACCAGGTCGGCGCGCTTGCCCGGGGTCACGCTGCCGATGACGTGGGCGAGGCCGAGGGCGCGGGCACCGCCGATCGTCGCCCACTCCACGACGTGCTCGGCACGCAACTGGTTGTTCACGACGGTGTCGCCGCGCGCGTGTGCCTCGAGGTGCTCGCGCGACCGGTCCGCCGACAGCGTCGCGCGCATCGCTGAGAACAGATCGGCGCTCCACCACACGCTGGTGTCCGTCGACAACGAGACCGGGATGCCGTGCTTGCGCAGCTCCCACGTGGGCGGGTAGCCCTGGCCCGCGCTCTGTTCGCTTTCGGTTGACACCGACGCGGTGCCACCTGACGCGGCGATGCGCTGGTAGGAGTCCTCGGTCAGCGTGGCGGCATGCACGTAGGTGACGTCCGGTGTCATGAACCCGTGCTCCCACATGAGCCGGATGCCGTCGTCGTTCGTCGCACCCCACACCCCGGCGTGGGTGCTGACCGGCAGCCCGAGCTCGCGAGCGGCCTCGAAGGCAGCGCGTTCGGGGAACTCCGGGTCGCCGGTCACGTCGAAGGCGAGCTGCAGGCCGAGCAGATCCGTCCACGTGTGGCCGGCGACGAACGCACGGAACTCCGGACTGTTTGTCCACTCCCACGGCGCACCGAGCAGGTTGCCGTACGCGAGCCGGAATCGGCCCGGGACGGAGCAGAGCGCGTCGAGCGCCGCCTCGCCGTGCTCGACGGTCTGCAACCCGTGCGACCAGTCGACGGTAGTGGTCACGCCGGCGTCGAGCGCCTCGACCGCGGAGAGCAGGTTGCCGGCGCGGATATCCTGCGGACGGAAGATCTTGCCCCAGTTGAGGTAGTAGAAGACGAAGTACTGCGACAGCGTCCAGTCGGCGCCGTAGCCGCGCAACGCCGTCTGCCACATGTGCCGGTGGGTGTCCACCATGCCCGGCATCAGGATGCCCGCCGCTGCGTCGATCTCGACCGTGCCGTCCGGCACGCCGAGCTCGGGTCCGACCGCGGTGATCGTGTCGCCGGTGACGAGCACGTCCGCCGGCTCCAGCGTGCCCGCGTCGTCCATCGTCAGGACGGTGGCGTTGCGGAAGACCAGTGGACAGCCGTCCCCGACCTGCACGATTTGATCCGGGTTCATGAGCGGCCACCTTTCCCGGTGATGACGATGAACAGCAGCCCGCCGAGCAGGCCGAGGTTCTTGTTGAAGTGATTGCGCTGGTTGACCCGTTGCACCGGGTCCTCATGCGTCCAGAATGCGTGGCCGCCGGCGGTCGTCGGCAGCAGCGACGCAGCCAGCACCGCCGCGGCTGCGCGTGGCTTGACGCCGAGGGCGAGCGCGATCCCGGCCGTGACCTGTACGGCGGCGTTGACGCGGACGAGCACGACGTCGTCCGGCATGGGCACGGGCGCGCGGGAGCGGATCGCCGCCAACAGCGGCGCTGCCGTCTTGCTCGGCTTCTCCGGGTGCCGGAGGACGTCCTGTCCCGAGAAGATGAACACCCACGACAGCGCGGCACGCGCAGCCGCCTCGACAGCTCTCATGTGGTGATGTCGGGGTACGGCAACGTGAAATGCGCCAGCCGGGCCGCATAGTCGAGTTGCATCGCCAGCGGCTGGTCGAAGTCTCGTTCGAACATGGCGATCCACAGCGTCAAGGTCAGGAACGGATGCGCGCCCAACTCGAAAAGGGCGACGTGATCGTGGCTGCCGAGGGCGCGGCGCTCGTCGTCGGTGAAGCTCAGCCAGGTCGACGCTTCGCCCCCATGGCAGTTCAGGATCTGGTTGGCCCGCTCGGCCTCCCACCAGGCCAGCGTCGCGACAGGATCCTCGCGGTAGCGCTCGACCAGCTGCGGGTCACGGTCGACGGTGAACAGGAACTTGTTCAGCACGTATCGGCTCACGCGTCTTCCCCGTTCGGGTACCAGGTGAAGTAGGCCTCCATGGTGTGGAACAGGTCGAGGTTGTCGGCGTAGTCGGCCTTGTTGTACCCGGCCACGCCCATCATCAGCATGAAGTCCATGAACCCGTGCGTCGCGTTGCCCGGTGCGTGCAGGCTGTCGAGGGTCACATTGGCCAGGCAGCCGTCGATGTCGCCGTTGGCAATCCACTCGACGGCGCGGGCATCGAACTCGGGGTCCGGGCCGTGCGGGCCGAACTGCCGCGGTCCGCCGAGCTCCAACGACAGGTGTCCGGTGCCGATGACGGCCACACGCAGCCGTGCGGGCCACTCGTCGATCAGCTCCCGCAGCGTCTGGCCGAGCTTCACGAACCGTTCCGGACGCGGCAGCGGTGGCGCGAAGATGTTCGTGTAGACCGGCACGATCGGCAGGTCGTTCTGCGGCCGGACGGTGAAGATCGGGCAGGTGATCGAGTGGTCGACCCGCAGCTCATTGGAGAATGCGAGGTCGAAGCCGCGGTCGATGCCTTCGCGCAGCAAGTACGCAGACAACTCCTCGTTGCCGCGAAACCGCAGTCGCGGCAAGCCGAACTCGCGCTGTTCGTTGTAGTAATTGCCGTCGTAGAACGGTGCCTTGCCGATGAGGAACTGAGGCATGTTGTCCAACCACAACTGGTGGAAGTGGTCGGAGCCGATCATGACGAGCACGTCCGGGTGCATCTTCGTCAGGGTCTGTCGGTAGCGCTCGACCTTACGGACCCACTCGGCGGCGAACGGCGGGGCGTTGTCCGGCGGCAGCAGGCTGGTCTTGTAGAAGAACGGGTGATGAGTCGTCGCAAGGACGGCGACGAGTTCCGCCACGGTTCGCCCCTCTCCGCGATCGACCGGACCCGACCAGCATGTCGAGATCAACCTCTCGACAGCGCTGTCCGCTCTGGTGAACCAGTCGCCAGCCTACGTCGCCGGGCGCCTTGCGCCGGGTCGTCGGGTAATGCCGCCGCGGTCGCGTCATCGACACGCCGCGACGTCGCCTGACCGCAAGCGTGTCGCGTGCCTCGGTGTCAGCGCTCGAGCCGGGCATCCTGCAGTGACAGGCGCCCAAGGGTCTCCCCGTGGGCCCCGATCAACGTCGCGCGCTGCGCTCGCCCGCTGCGCCGCACGACTGCGGCGTGGTGGTGCCACGGCACGGCGATCGTACGGTTGTCGACGACAACGGCCACCACGTCCGGAACGAGCTCCAGCCAGGCGTAGTCCAGCCAGCTTCGAGGACTGACCGCCAGCAGAACGCCGGCTCCGCCACTGACGCGGCCATAGCCGCCGAGGTCCGTGACATTGCGTGGACGGGCAAGCTCGTCCATCGACTCGCTTCCGCCTCCACCGCCATGCAAGCGCCAGGTGCCGCTCTCCCGGGTCAGCAGATGGCCCTCGAGGGAATCCGCTCCTGCGCCACGCCGCAAGAACACCGTGGCGGCGAGGTCGTCGTCGACATCGACCGCCAGCGGAAGGAAGCGACGGCGGCGGCTGAGCCGCAACGGCGTCGCCGGCGCTCCCGAGTCGATGAGGCGCACAGACTCCAGCAGCGGGTCATAGGCCACAGGCAAACAGTAGGCAGGTGATCGCCATGCTCGTGCCGGGACATACTGCAGCGATGACGGATCTGACACATGTGGCACTGGCGGTTGCTGATCCGGCGCGCTCGCTCGAGTTCTACACGGACGTCATCGGCGTCGACGGTCAGATCCGCGCGGAGGACTACGGCTTCGTCATCAGAACGAGCAACGGAGTGGCGTTCACGCTGTTCCTGGGCGAGCCACCCCCCAGCGTCGGTGAGTTCCATATCGGCATCTCGCTGCCGAACGGGCAAGCCGTGAGGCAGGCACGGGCACGATTTCGGTCGATCGGGGTCGTCGAGCACGAATGGTCGGACGAGCCGGGCTACGCGTCGGTCAAGGTGATCGATCCAGACGGTTACCTCGTTGAGGTTTCCTGGGAGCAGGAGCAACGCCCGTCGCAGTGAGATGGGTTTGCCAGTCACCGACCGCGGCCAGGCGTCGCCGTTGCTGCGCCGCGGCGCGCTCGTCGAGGCCGTGCCCGCGCTCCTCGAGGCGGCTGATGACGCGTTCGCGGTGCTCGACCGGGTTGGCGTCGTCGTACTTGAATTTGGCGTCCACACGCAGCACCGTCAGCCGGGCGCCACGGATGCCGGGCAGCATCCGCCCGTACGGGGCCGCGTCGGCGGCCACGGTGGCGTGGCGGCCTTCGGGTTGGAAGTCGGCGAGCTGGGCGGTGAGGATCTCCACCTTGCCTTGGGGGTCGTCGACCACGGTGGGCCGGCAGACGAATTGCACGGCGGTGTAGTAGCTGGTCGGGACGCCGTCCTCGTCGGGTCCGCCGGCTTTCGCACGCCAGTAGGTCGGGATGTAGGCGTAGTCCCCGATCATCGCGAGCCGTACCTCCGCGGCCGCCTGCAGGTGTGGCCAGACCGGGTTGGGGCGGGCCAGGTGGATGAGCAGCTCATTGCCGGCGACCGTGAAATGGAGCGGCAGCACGAGCGGGGCCTGGGCCGGGTCGCGGTTGTTGACTGCGAGCATTCCGAACCGGTCCGTGGACGCCAGCCAGTTCTGCCACTCGCTCGGGTCGAGTGCGGCGTCCCACGGGTGGATCAGCATGTCAGGCTCCTTCGGCGTGCGTGGTGTTTGCGGCGATCAGGCGCTGGACTGCTCGCACGTCCGGTCCGGGCCGGCCCAGGTGCTAGAGCAGTTCCTCGGCGGCGGCGTGCAGCGCCTGGTCGGTGATGGGGGCGAGTGCGTCGAGGATGAACAGCGCCGCGGTGGTGTCGTCACGCAGCTGGGTTCGGTGTGCCTGGCGCCAGTTCCAGCGCCGGCAGGTCACGCCGGCGTCGTCGCACCACACCACCTCGCCGACCTCGGGGTAGTCGGTCAGCGGGGTCCCGTTGGCAACCGTATCGAAGGGCTCCGTGCCGGTGGCGCGGACCAGCCGCGGCGCCCCGCTGTAGCACATCAGGTCCTCACCGCCGAGCGGGATCTGGTGCAGCACCGAGACCGCGTTGTACACGTCGGTGAGCCGGTTCACCCGGGGCAGCCCGGGGCCCGCACGGCGCAGCAGCGCCTCCAGGCTGTTGCGGGTGCGTTGCGGCTTGGCCCCGAATGCCCGGTACGCCGCCCGCCACGCCGCCACGTGCGGCAACTGCTCCACCGGCCGGTCCCGCAGCGCCTCCCGGGCCGCGGCTTCGGCGGCCCGGAGCAGTGCGTCGCTGCCCTGGTCGCTCGGGCCGGGGACCAGTCCGTCGACGGCCAGCACAATGGCGCGGTAGTCCGGCCGCAGCGCGAAAACCGCGGCCTCGACCTGCCCGCCGGCGAGGAAGGTCTCGAGCATGCCGAGGTCAGGCATCGACACCCTCCGCCCGTGGCCCCGTCCCCACACCGGGCTCGAACACGGCCAGCGAGAATCTGGCGATCTTCCTCCGCGCATTGGCGTAGGAGTGCGGCACGTCGCCGCCGAAGACGACCGCGTCGCCGGCATCCAGGGTGACCGCCTGGTCTGCGATTTCGACCGTGATCGCGCCCTGCAGGACCTGCAAGATCTCCTTGGTACCCGATGCGTGGGCCTCGCTGACGTGACGGTCTGCAGGCCCCAACGTCCAATCCCAGAGTTCGAGCACATCCGGCGGTTCGGTGCCGGCCACCAAGACACCGCGGCCACCGCACTCACCGCTCCACAGGACGGCGCCCGCATCGCGACGGACGACCCTCACCGGCTTGGGTCGAGGGGGCTCGACCAATGCCGGCAGTCCGACGCCGAGCGCGTCGCTGAGCCGTAGCAGCGTCCCGACGCTCGGGTTCGCGGCGCCGTGCTCCACGTTGACCACCATCCGCCTGCTGATCCGGGCAGCCTCCGCCAGTTGATCCAGCGTCCAGCGCCGCAACTGCCGTTCCTGCCTCACCCTTGCGCCGATCGCGGACGCCAGGGCGGCGGTGCTCTGATCCATGAGTGCAGCATACTGCACTCCAAGTGCACTCCGGACCGGTGCCTTGGGACCGCCTCGAGCCGCTTAGCTTCGCGCGCGAGGGTCCGGCCTGGTTCGCCTGACCTCAGGTGCGGTGCGGCTCCTCGGACACGTCCGGGAGGCCGAGCAGCCCCGTCTCGGCAACCTGCTCCGCGACGTCGTACAGCTTTCGGCGCGTGCTCTGGCTGATGATCCGCAGCATGTCGAAAGCCTGCTCGTCAGCGACGTTGCGGGTGGCCATCACGATTCCGACCGCGATGCCGATCCGACGGCTCGTCAGCAGCGCCCGTTCGAGGTTGTCCACCTTGTTCTGCCGGCGGGCGGTGGCGAGAGCAAGCGCGCCGTGGGTCGCGAGCAGTGTCGCGGCCGTCTGATCCGACTCGTCGAAGGCGTTTCGGGACGTTGCATACATGTTCAGCCCGGCGAGCAGGTAGTCGTCCGGTACGTGCAACCGCACCGACAGGATGCTCTGGATGCGGTGCTGCTGGGCGGCCTCGGAACCGAACTCGGGCCACCGATCGCTGTGTTCGAGGTCCCCGACTCGGATGACGCTGTCAGTGAGGATCGCGTCGACGCAGGGTCCGGAGCGCCGCTCGTACTGGATCTCGTCGAGGAGAACCGGCAGGTCGCTGGTCGCGGCGATGGTCTGGAACCGGCCGTGCTCTTCTCGGGTGATGCTCACCTGCTCGGCTCTGGGCACCAACTCGCTTGCCCGATGGCTGACCGTTTGCAGAATCTCGTCCACCGTGTGACGCGTCGACAACTCCCGACCGAGGCCGATGAAGAAGTCGGCCAGGCCGGCACGCTCAGGCGGTGCTTCGTAATCCGAAGCCACGACGCTCAACGTACTTCACCGCGTCGCCGAACGTATGTCACTGCGTCGCGGCTCAGGGTCCCGGAGTGCGCGGCCAGCGGTAGGCGAGCACGTCGTCCGGGTCGCGCTGGCCACTGACGAGTTCCCGGGCCGTCGTGGTGAGCGGTAGCCGGGCGCTGCGGCAGTAGTCGCGCAGCAGGTGGAACGCGGCTTCGACATCCAGCTGGCCGCGTTCGGCAAGCAGCCCCTTCGCCTGTTCGATGACGATGCGGTCGTTCAACGCAATCTGCAGCTGTCCGGCGAGCTCCTGGCTGTTGTGCAGTGCCCGGTACTGCAGGATGGCGATAGTCGCGACGTCCGCCAGTGACTGGGCCAGCGCCGTGTCGTGCTCGTCGAGCCGGCCGGGGCCCACGTGGAAGACGTTGAGCGCGCCGATCGTTTCCGTGCGCAGCCGCATCGGCAGGGCTTGCACGCCGGTGAACCCCATCTCGAGTGCGCGCTCGGTGAACCCCGGCCAGACCGTGGCGGCGCCCGGCTCGCGCAGGTCGGTCGAGATTTGCTCGTTCTGTGCGTAGGAGTCGAGGCACGGCCCCTCGCCGTGGCTCATCTCGAACAGCTCAAGGGTGCGCATCGCGACACTGGACGAGGCCATCAGCTGCAGTTCGCCGGCCGTGTTCGCGAGCATGAGTCCGGCCGTCGCCGCGCCGAGGACCTCCACGCACGCCGCGGTGAGCCGGTCGAACAAGTCACTGATGTCGAAGTCCTGGACGAGGGTGTCCGTGATGTACACAAACGTCTTCGCCAGTGACGACTCTCGATCGAGCTTGCCCGCCTGGACCATCTGCCGAACACCTTCCTGACCGGCGGTGCGGTCGTATGTACTCATTGTGCCGCACCCCGGTCCGCGTCGAACCGGATCCGACGGGACAGGACGTCAGCTGCGACATCGGGCAGCGGACGTGCGGTCGCGAACGCGTAGGCCCGCAGCCGGGCCAGCGCCTGATCGATCGAGACGTCCGCCTGCACCATTACCATGCCCGCCGCCCGGTGTACATCGCCGCGCAGCAGGACGCTGAGGTCCCCGGGCCGGCCGTCCTCGGCCAGCTCGTCTGCCTCCGCCGGATCGGCCAACGACAAGGCCATGTCGAGTAGGACGACCAGCGCGGCGTCCACCAGTGATCGCGCGATGTCCATCCGTCGCGGTGTCGCTTGCCATTCCGAGCTCGAATACGCGCTGAGCACGCCCGCCGTGATGGCGCCGGCCTCGATCGGCAGGGCAGTCGCCGACCGAATTCCCAGGCGGGCCGCGACGTCGGTCCAGGCCGGCCAGCGCTGCGCTGCGTCCTGCGTTTCGAGATCCACGGCGACGATCGGCGCGTGATCTTCCAGTGCTTCGAAGCACGGCCCCTCACCGACAGTGAAGGCGTACTCCTCCAACTCGCTGGCAACCTCGCTGGTTGCCGCCCCGGCCTCCCAGGCGCGAGCGCCGGTGGCGATGCCGATCGAGGCGTGATCCAATCCGAGCTCGGCCACGGACCGGTCGCAGACGCGCCACAGCCGGGTCTTCCAGCGCCCGCCGGAGCGAGCCGAGGAGCCGTCCGCCACGTTACGTCCTGCCGTCGTCTCGGCGCCCCGGCGATCGTGCGGATCAGCGGCAGAGGCTGGGAGGACGGGTCGGGCAAGGTCTGGGCCCGGCGCACGGCGGTTTGTTCCACCTTCCCGCCCATCGTTGGCTGTTCAGCGACAGACGCCGTCGTGAGCAAGCAGCGCACTGCCGACTCGCTTGCGAGGGTACGCCCGGATGCCGGGACCGGACAGGGCATCTGGCGGGCTATTCAGGTGAGCCGGCTCGTTACGTTCATCGTCCCTCGCGTCGATCCCCGCCACGGTGCCGTGCTCGTGCCACAGGGACCGACTCCGCCCTGCCCGAGTCAGGGGGTGCGAGGCTGAAGGGGACGCGTCGCGGGGCCTTCCAGCACTGCGCCGGTCACGTCGAAGCGGGAGCCGTGGCACGGGCAGTCCCAGGACCGCTCGGCGCTGTTGAACCGCAGCAGGCAACCGAGATGGGTGCACCGCAACGAGACCGCGTGCAGGGCTGCGTCGTCGTCGCGGAACACGCCCTTGCGGCCGAGGCCGTCGGCGACGACCCGTGCCTGCCCCACAGGCAGCTCGTCAGCGCTGCGTCCCGGCGGGCGCAGCCGATCGCCGAGCAGGTCCAGAGCGAACTTGATGCCGAACTCGGCGACCTCCGGCAGCGATCCGAGCGAGAGCCGGCTGGGGCGGAAGGTGTCCGCCCAGGCGTTGGGGCGCCCGGCGATCTGATCGGCGAGGATGAGCGCCGCGAAGGTGGCGCTCGCGAGCCCCCATTTCATGTATCCGGCGCTCACCCACAGCCGGTCGATGCCAGGGGCGTAGGGACCGATGACCGGCAGGTGGTCGTAGTGCACCGGGTCCTGCGCCGACCAGCGATGCGTGATCTCGGCGACCTGCCAGTGCGCTTGCGCGAATTGCGTGAGCCGCTCGTAGCGGTCTGGTGTGGCGGCCCGGTCGCCGGTGGCGTGCCCCTCCCCGCCGACGATCAGCAGGTCGCCGTAGCTGCGGACGGAGCGGGTCGGGCTGCCGGCGGAGATCGCCATGCTGTCCGGCGGCGCACCGCTGGCCAGCCGGGCCGCCACGCAGTAGGAGCGCTGCGTCGCCATTCGCGCGAAGTAGCCACCGCGATCGAGGAACGGGTAGTGGGTGGCGACGACAACGTGGCGCGCGCGAACGGCGCCGGCCGCGGTGCGCACCTCCGCCTCCTTGCCGCCGCCGCGCAGGGCAAGTGCCCGGGAGTTCTCGAAGACGCGGCCGCCCGCCGCCGCGACGGCTGCTGCCAGACCCTGCGCATAGCGCACCGGGTGCAGCTGGAGTTGATCGGTGAGCCGGACCGCGCCGTGGACCGGGTAGGGCAGGTCCACGGTCTCGACGAACTGGATCGGCAGGCCGGCATCACGCGCGTTCTCCGCCTCCTGCTTCACCGCGCTCCGCTCCGCCGGTTCGGCGGCGTAGGTGAGCGCCGTGCGACGCTGCAGGTCGCAGTCGATGCCGAGCTCGTCGACGAGCTCGGCGACCTTGGCGACGCCGGCGAGGCTTGCCGCGGCGTAGGTCGAGGCCGCGTCGGCGCCGTGGCGTTTGCGGATGGTCGTATAGATCGTCGCCTGCAACGCGGTCACCTTCGCCGTCGTGCAGCCGGTGACGCCGCTGCCGACGCGCGCCGCCTCGAGGACGGCAACCGTGGCACCCTGCTGGGCGAGCAGCAGTGCGGTCGACAGCCCGGCGATGCCACCGCCGAGCACCGCGACGTCCGCGTCGATGTGGCTTTCCAGACTCGGGTAGTCGGTTGCCGGTGCAGTGGTCAGCCAGAGCGAATGTGCGGCCGAGGTCGTCGGTGACATGCCGGGGGCATTACCCGCGAGCCGATGCGCCGAAACGGCAGCGGGGCCCTGGCTGACGTCCATGCCCGCGGTGGCGCGGTGAGACTCCGCTGATGTCCTACGGCCCGGCGAGCCGGTTCATCGGAACCGTTTGAGACCATCCCCGGGTGAATGCGCCGCTGATCAGCCGCGCCTGGCGCGCTCGGGCGATCTGGCTGTGCGGTACCGCTGCGCTCGGGTTCGTGCTGCTTGGCGTTCTCGTCGCGGACGACGCGTCGACGGGATTCGACGGCTGGGTGTTCAAGGAGCTGTACGCCCACCTCGGCCCCGGGGTCGCCGCCGCGATGCTCAGCTCCAGCGTGCCCGCGGTGTCGATCGCGGTGTGTGCTGCCGTGTGCGGGATCGCGGCGCTGGCCGGGCACTGGGACCTCGCCGTCTTGGCCGGGATCGGACCGGCGACCACCGTGCTGCTCACCGAGTTCCTGTTCAAGCCGCTGCTCGGCCGGGAGCTCGCCTCAGGCGAGTCCCGGGTGACCGGCGTGTTCCCAAGCGGTCATGAGTCAGCGATCGCCGCAACGGCCTGGTTGCTCGTGCTCGTCAGCTTCCGGCTGCCGCTCGGCCGGCCCCGGGCGGCCGTGCTCCTCCTGCTCGCCGTTTGGACGGTGGTCGCCGCGCTGGGCCTGGTGCGCAACTTCTGGCACTACGCCACGGACACGATCGGGGCCATGTGCCTCGCCACGTCGGTCGTGCTCGGTCTCGCGCTGCTTATCGACAGCTACGGCGCGACGGTGCTTCGTCGGCTGCGGCCCGCGGATCGGCGTGGGGTGACCCGGCGCTGACACGGGCCGGCGCTGGTCCGGCTCGTCCACGACGGCGACCCGGCCGGGCGATGGGGATCAGCTGGCGATGCGCTCGCGTGCCTTGGCGGTTGCCTTCTGCGCCTTGGCGCTGTACTCCTTGGCTGCCTTGCGCGCCACCTTGGCCTTCTGTTCGGCGACCGGCCGGTATTCCTCGGCGAGCTCGCGGGCGGCGTCTCGGGCGGCGCGGGCCTTTTCCGCGGCGACGGGTCCGTACTCCTGCGCCGCCTGCCGGGCCGCTTCACGCAACGCGCGTGCCTTCTCGGCGGCGACCGGCGCGTACTCCGCGCGCGCCTCGGCCAGCCGGGCCGCGGCGACCTCGGACGCCAACTCCGCCCGCTCCCGGGCGATCTTCGCCGCCTTCAGCGCACGCTTGGCCGCCTCGGCCTGCAGCTCGACGGCGTTCTCGCGTACCTGCTTGAGGTACTCGGTGTTCGCGCGCCGGTCGGCCCGCTTCGCCTTGCGCCGGGCACGCCTGCTCTTCTCGGCGCGCTTCTGCGCCACCGACGCCTCGAGCTCCACGACCTTGTCATGCGCGGGCTCCAAGGCGGCGTCGGCCATCAGGCCGAGACCGATGCCCATCATCCAGACATCTTTGGCGATCGGCATGCCCTGCTTCGTCGGCCGCGGGCTGCCTTCCTCGTGCATGCCCGGCGTGTTCCAGTACATGTTCAGCAGCACGCCGGAGAAGCCGACCAGCGCCGCGCCGGCGACGATCGGCGGGACGATGGGCAGCAGCAGCGCGCCGCCCACGGCAACCTCCGCAGCTCCGAGGCCGGTCGCGAAGATCTTCGGTTGCACCTTGTCGAGGAACGGGTAGGTCATCGTCGCGGTGCTCTGCAGCCGCTTCGCGGTCTCGTCGTCGGCGCTCAGCTTGCCGACGCCGCTGTTGAGGATGTACGCGCCGCTGGCGATACGCAGCGGGGCGCGGCGGAGCTTCGCCGACATACTCATGAGTTCTCCTCGGTTGACGGCTTTCACCGGAGGGCCGGTCGCGTCCCCCTGGTGTCTGGTCATACCCAGGAGGGCAACCACATATGCGCGTGCCACTGGTCGTAGGTCAGCAGCCCGCCGGTGAAGATGGGCCACATCCAGGCGAAGTCGACGACGACCAGCGCGAGGAATCCGCACATCCCCGCCAGACCCCAGTACCGCCGGCGCAAGCGGCGCCGGTCCTGCTCCTCGGAATCCGCGGCGGCCTCAACCGCGGCCGGGTCCTCGCTCGCGGTGGGTTCCTCGCTCGTGGTGCGATCGTCGCTCGCGGTGGGGTCGTGGCTCGCGGTGCGGTCGTGGTAGCGCGACCGGGTGGGTAGCGCGGGGCCGAGCATCGTTCCCAGCGCCAGGGTCAGCCCGATCACCAGGAACGGCACGAGCGGCGCCATGTAGAAGAGGAACATCGTCCGATTGAGGTGCTGGAACCACACCAGCCAGCCGGCGAGAAACGCCACCCAGACGGCGCCCGCGCGCCAGTCACGCGTAGTCAGCCAGTGCCAGGCGAGCCACAGCAGCATCGGGATGAAGGCCCACCACATCAGCGGCGTGCCGATCAGCAGGACCTCCCGAGCGCAACTCGACGCGCCGCACGACGTGGAGCTGCTGTCGTAGTAGAAGTCGACGGGCCGGCCGAGGACGAGCCAGCTCCACGGGTTGGACTGGTAGGCGTGCGGGCTCTGCAGCCCGACGTGGAATCGGTACGCGTCGAGGGTGGTCCAGCCGAGCGAGCGCAACGGGCCGGGCACCCAGCCCCAGTTGAACGGCATCCGGACACCGAACAGATCCAGCCGGGCCGAGGTCCCGTGGGTGTCGGCCCAGTGCCGATTCCAGCCGTTCTCGCCGGCGAACCAGCCGAGGTAGGTCAGCAGGTAGGCACCGATCGGTGCGAGCACGAGCGAACCGAGACCGGTCAGCACTGACCGCCGTGCCCAGAGGCGCGTCGGGTGCCGCACCCCCGCGGACTTCAGCGCCGCGCGGTCCCAGATCAGCGACAAGACGATGAAGGCGAGGAAGAAGTACGCGGCAGTCCACTTCGTTGCGCAGGCAAGGCCGAACATCACGCCGGCGAGCAGCCGCCAGGGCCGGGGTCCCAGGGTCGGCACGCCGTCGCCCAGGTCAGCGCCCGCGGCGATCAGTCCGGCGAGCCTGGCGCGCATCTTGTCGCGGTCGACAACGAGCGCGGCAAAGCCGGCGATGACGAACGTCTGCAGGAAGATGTCGAGGATCGCGGTGCGGGCCAGCACGAGGGACATGCCGTCCATGCACATCAACGCACCGGCGATGAAGCCGAACAGGTTCGAGCGCATCATCCGGCGCACCGTGCGCGACACGATGATCACCGAGAGGCAGCC
>JAJKIB010000416.1 GCA_021154745.1 Mycobacterium sp. | reverse complement strand
CGATCAGGTCTTCTTCGATCCGGATGTTGCGCGTCAGCATGTGCGCGATGAAGCGATCCGACATCGAGTGTTCGTCGTGGAGCAGGCGAAGCATCCGCGCCTTCGGGACGAGCAGGATGATGCTGGGCGTAATGGCCGTCGCGCCGCCCATTCGGACGCGCTGCCCGGCCAGACAGCCTTCGCCGAAGAAATCGCCAGGGCCGAGCATCGCGATCACGGCTTCCTTGCCGTGCTTCGAGAGCACCGACAGTTTGACGCCGCCGGCCTGGATGTACATGACGTCCCTGGAGACGTCGCCCTGGGCAAAAATCGCTTCGCCCCGTCCGTACTGAGCGCTCGACCGCGGGCCACCCACCGCGTCGAGAAACGCCTGGGCATTGAACGGCGGCGGCACCGTCGCTTTCGCGAGGGCCAGCTTTCTGATTGCCATCACCGGCAGCATGACACGGCCGCCTGCGGAGCGGTGTGCATTAGTGCACAGGGCTGGCGGTCGGCGGCCGGTATGCTGTCCCGGCTCGAACCAGGCTCGCTGGACATCCCGACGACCCCATGGTACGGTGATTCGTCCGGTCGCCGGTGAGCGTCTCACCCGCCGTACTCCCAAGACTCTAGACCTTGCCTGACCCTGAGACCGACCGGTCCACTCCGCCGGCCCCCGGCCGCCGTGCGCTCGTTCTGGCGCTGAAGATCATCGTCAGTGTTGGCTTGCTGGCGCTCCTCATCTGGAAGAGCGATCCTCCGCGGCTCTGGCACTACGTGCGATCGGCATCACTCGCGTGGCTGGGCGCGGCCCTCGGTGTCTACTTCGTGATGATCGTCGCGAGCGCCTGGCGCTGGGGATTGCTGCTCACCGCTCAGGGTGTGGACGTCCCCGCGCGCACGCTCACCGGTTCGTTCCTCGTGGCGACCTTCTTCAACAATTTCCTGCCCAGCAACATCGGCGGCGATGTGATTCGCATCGCGGACACCGCGAAGCCGGCGCGCTCGCGGACGCTCGCAGCGACCGTCGTCCTGATGGATCGCGGCGTCGGCCTCCTCGGCCTCGTGCTGCTCGCCGCCGTCGCTGCGACGACCGCCGTCGAGGAAGGGATGCCGCAGGGTCCCGTGCCGGCGTGGGCGCTGTGGGTCGCCTTCGCGGGCGCGGCGCTGGCAGCCGCGCCGGCACTACTGGCACCCCAGCTTCTCGTGCGCTGGCTCCAGCCGCTGAAGCGGTTCCATCCCGAGTGGGTCAGCGCCCGGCTCGAGCGCCTGCTCGACGTCCTGGTGCGGTTCAAGGAGTCGCCGGTGGCGCTGGCAGGCTGTTTCGGCGGCGCCGTGATCGTGCAGTTGTTGCTCGTCGGGTTCTATGCGGCCGTCGCTCACGCCATCGGCCTCAAGATTTCTCCCTGGCACCTGGCGGTCGTCGTGCCGGTGTCCTTCCTCGTGCAGATGATCCCGCTGTCGCTGAACGGGCTCGGATTGCGCGAGGCGACCTTCTCGTTCTACTTCGCCCGGTTGGGGTTGCCCATCGAGGCCGCGCTCGTAATTTCCCTCCTTGGCGCTGGTCTGGTCATGCTATTCTCCCTGTCCGGAGCCGCTGTGTACGTGGTCCGTGGCACGTAAGGCGGTTTCTCCCACCTTCGTACGACCTGCGTGTCCCAGCACGTGGGCCAGAGTATCGGCGACCGGCGGTGTCCGGTTCGTTCACGGCGGTACTCACTCGCTCAAAGTCTCACAGTTGAGGACGACTTGATGACCTCTTTGCGTTCGTGGTTTGTCTCGGCGGCTGTCATGACGATGGTCGCCGTCGCCAGTCCCGTTCTCGCGCAGGACGCCAAGTTCACCGCGTCGGTGAACTTCGGATTTCAGTCCGGATCGGGCGATATCAGCCAGAATCTCCAGCCGTTGATTTACGACGAGACGGCCAACATCGACATCGCCCAGACGTACGAGAACGGCCCTCTGGTTGATGTGGGCGGCCGCTACATGCTCTTCGGCAAGTGGGGCGTGGGCGTCTCCCATAACCACACGTCGGGCGACGGAACCGCCACGATCGCTGCCCAAATCCCCGACCCCAAGGTCTTCGACAACCCGCGTGCGGTGAGCCTCGCCGCCAATGGCCTCAAGCACAACGAGGACGCCGTGCACGTGGACCTGCTGTACCGCTTCGTGGCGACGCCGAAGATCGACGTCACGCTGGGCGTCGGCCCGACGTTCTTCGCCATGAAGCAGGAGTTCGTGACGGAGCTCGCCGTCACGGAGACCTCGGCTCCTCCAGGACCGTACGTCAATCCCAGCGTCGCACCGACCGTCACGGGCGTGAAGAAGTCGCCGGTCGGCTTCAACATCGGCGCCGATGCGACCTACATGCTGACTCACACCATGGGCGTGGGCGTGCTGCTGCGGTACGCGTACGCGAATCCATCGCTGGACGTCCCGAACACGCCAACGCCGGTCGAAGTCCGCGCAGGCGGATTTCAGATCGCCGGCGGGTTCCGGTACCGGTTCTAGGCTGCTTTCGCTTCGAGGAGTTCCAGGATGCACAAAAAGCTCTATGTGATCGGGGCCGCCGGCGTCATCGCGCTGGCGATGGCCTGCGGAGACAAGAACCCGAGCCCCGCCGCCCCTACGCCGGCGTCTACTTCAGGCCAGGTGACATCGTCAGGGGCCGCGGCGGACGGCTCCACGCTGAAAGTGCCGGCACCCACGCCGACCGCTCCGGCCAACGGCGCTCAGGCGGCCGACTTCAACATCGTCCTCAAGGTGAATCCGGTCACGGCCAAGTTCGTGAACGAGAGCAACTTTGCCTATCACTTCCAGTTCCTGCTGAACGGCCAGGTCGCCCGCGAGCAGCGGTCGGGCGCCACTCAGTGGGCCGTTGGCGACCTCGATAACAACGCGACGTACACGTGGCACGCCCGCGCCGAGCAGGGTACGTTCTTCGGGCCATGGTCGGATAACTGGACATTCAAGACGCCCGACATCCCGGTCGGCTATATCCACGCCGACGAGGTGTACGATCCGCTCTTCAACGGCACCACGGTCGGTCAGACGTTCGGCCCCGTGACCCTGATACCCGGGCAGGGCGCCAGGATGGAAGACCTCGTCAGCTACATTCAGTACGTGCTGCCGACAACGGTGACGCACGGCGAGATCTCGTTGCTCGCCACCAACGTCCACGGCGGCACCGAGGGGGGCAAGACGAAGGTCATGGCGATGTCGGAGGGCACGTCGGACATCACGACGAACCCGCGGCGGTTCACGATCGAGAAGCGCGGTGAGCCGGAAAACACGATCGCGTGGCGCGTGATCAGCAACTGCGAGCGCATCGAGACCGTGGGCCAGGAGCGGGTCGAGCGCCAGTTCGACGCGGGCCGTTGGTATCTCTGGACGGCCACGTTCGGCAACGGCAATTTCAATCTCACCGTCCGCGAGGATGGCCCCGGCGGGAAGGTGATTTACAGCTTCGGCAAGTCCTATTGCGGCACCTACGACCCGGATCCGCACTACGTGTATGCCGGTGGTCCGACCGGGCGTGCGGGCCCGGACAGCGGCACGGTGCCGGGCATGATCGTCAAGCAGTTCTGGATGTCGAGCCGGCCGCGTCCGCCGTTCGCCAACCGGTAGTCAGCCAAGGCCGTTCTCACGGCCTGCACGTCTAACCCCGGGGGTTGCGGCCGCTTGGATCGCGGCTCCCGGGGTCGTAATTCCGGCCCCGCCGGCACCATCGGGCTCCCCAGCCGCCGGCGACGTCCCGCTAAACCCGAACGTCCGAACTGCCGATACACGGAATTGCACGGGATGCGCCGCTCCCGGCAAGCCCGACTGTTGGAGATACACGTATGAACGCTCGCCTCACCCGCGTGCTTG
The DNA here is from genome assembly GCA_021154745.1 of Mycobacterium sp. Classification (GTDB taxonomy): domain Bacteria; phylum Actinomycetota; class Actinomycetes; order Mycobacteriales; family Mycobacteriaceae; genus Mycobacterium. The sequence continues at coordinate 4,055 of JAJKIB010000416.1, read as the reverse complement.
CGTTCGTAGCCGTGCTGCCGCTGGTGGCCGCCTGCGAAACAAGCAAGAGCTCGAACCCGTTGAGCCCCTCGGTGGCCGGGCCCATCCCGGGAGTGGAAATCACCGCGCCGACGCCGTTGCAACCGGCGGTCAACGCGAACGTCCAGAGCGACAAGCAGCCGATCACGCTGCTCATCGAGAACGCCAGCAGCAGCGGCCAACGGCCGCTGACCTATCGGGTTGAGGTGGCCGCCGACGGGGGCTTCTCGTCGATGGTCTTCTCGAAGGACAACATCTCGCCGGGCGGCAATGGCCGTACGTCGGTCAACGTGTCTGACAAGCTGGCGAGCGGCCGGACGTACTTCTGGCGCGCTCGCGCGCAGGACGGCGCCAACACGGGTCCCTTTTCCTCCGCGGTGAAGTTCAGCGTCGTGACGCCGCTCGAAATCGGCGCGCCGACGCTCGTGTCGCCGATCAACGGCGCGATGGTCGACTCCAACCCGCCCACTCTGCTCTTCACGGCGCCGACAATCACGGGCCAGCCTGGAGCGCTCACCTACTTGATCCAGATCGCCACGGATCAGGCCTTCACCGGCATCGTCTTCAGTGAGTCTGCGGGCCCTCAGGGCAACCAGACGAGGGTGACGCCTCACGCGTCGCTGCTGACCTCGACCACGTTCTACTGGCGTGTGCGGGTGTCTGACCCGAACGTCACCGGCCCGTGGTCCGCGACCGGCGTGTTCAAGACACCGGCCCTTCCGTCGAGCGGTGGTGGCGGCGGGGGCGGTGGCGGAGGCACGGGTGGCGGTGGCAACGGAGGCGGTGGTGGCAACGGCGGTGGCGGCGGCTCGGGCGGCGGATGCCGGGCAGGCTCGCAGGGTCATCAGCGCGGCGCGCTGGACGCGGGTCTGGCCGAGGACATCGTGCGAGGCACGGCCAACGAGTACCCATGCCTCACGGCGACGTTCAATACGGAAGACCAGGCCCTCGCGGCCGCGGAACAACTGCTCCGCCGGATGATCTGGCACCTGCAGCAGGCGGGCTTCGGATCGGCGCGACAGAAGAACCCGTCGGGCCTGATCTCGAAGGACAAGCTGAACATCAACATCGCCGGGCGGTGGCACACCTACGATGTCTTCAGGCTCGGCTACGCGCACGTCGCATCGAGCGTGACGTTCAACGAGGTGACGCCGCCGAACCCGCAGCCTGAGGGCGGGATTCCGGACTAGCGCGGTTCAGGGAAGGACGCGGTAGATCGTGACCGCGTCGTTGTGAAAGACCGGGGCAAACCATTGCGGGGCTGCATCGAGCAGCCTCGCAATGGCCGGATACGCGGTCCGCTCCGCGGGGCCGATGTAGAAGTAATCGATGCCGAACGCCACGGCCTGCTGGTGAACGGCGCTCGGCTCGCTCGCCTGGAACATCCTCCGCATCCTGTCGCTCGCGTCCCGATACTTCCTGAGCGGAATCATCGAAATCGGCATGCCGGCCGCCATCCGGCGTGCGCCGAAGCCCGGCATGTAGGCCCAGGTTCCTGACGGCCGCGTCGGGTCCACCTGCACCAGCGCCGATTCGGGTGTGTTCGCCTTGAGCCACGCCAGGGCATCCACTTCGGCAGGGCTGAGAACCTCAGTCCAGCGGAAGCCCGGGCCCTGCCGCTGGTTCGCGGTGTCCTGCGTGTTGTAGAGGTCGATGGCGGTGGTCGGTGCCGCGGCGACAGCAAGAACGCCAACGCCCGCGATAACGGCTGCACGAGTCGCTCCGCCCCTCGCCCATCCGTGCTCCCAGAGCAACCCCACCAGCGGCGCCATGGCCACGAACAGCAGATGCCCCGCGCGCCAGCCGACGTACGCGTGCTGGTGATCGACGACGTCGACGAAGAAGTAGAAGCCGAACCCGACCGCCACGAGCACGGCGATTGCGGCAAACGGCACGAGACGCTGCCGCACGGCGATCCACGCCCCCGCGGCAGCGGCCACCAGGATCGGACCAAAACTCAGTGAGATCCCGGCAAGCGTGTTCGTCGCCGCGAGCGGGTTCAGGTGTCCTACACTCACGATCGGACCCGCCGAGCGATCGACGTACTCGAGCAGGTTGGAGATGAACACCGCGACGCCCACCGGCGCGCCGGCCGCGAGCCCGCCCACGACGAGCGCGCGCCAGTGCCGCAAGGCGATCAACTGCGATGCCTGGTAGAGCGCGACCGCCGATCCAACCATCAGCGCGATGAACGAACTCACCAGGAGTCCGACTGCCAGCAGGACACCTGCGAGCAGATTGATGGCGAGGCGCGAGGCATCCCGCGCCTGCTGCAGAACCAGTAGGGCCGAGAGGCTCAGCGCCCAGGAGGTCGCGTGGTGCGGCTGATAGAGGAGCAGACGCTGCAGCCCGTCGACCTTGAGACTGCCGAACTTCCAATTGCTGATGCCGTCGATGTTCAGGTCGCGCAGTCCGGCCAGCGGCACGCCGCGGTGCCAGAAGACGTACAGCTGTTGCGCGCCCTCGAAGCTCGTAAAGAAGACGGCAAAGGCGCAGCCGATCGCGGCCGCTGCCGCGCTGCGAACGAACTGCCGCACGAAGGCGTAGAAGAACGCCATGAACCCGAGATCCAGCAGCAACGCGTTGGTGAGGAGCAGCGGCTCGATGGCGATCGTCGGGGCTGCGCGATGTTCGATGGCCGACGCGAGGCTGGCCAGCCAGTAGTAGTGCAGATGGTCGCCGGCCAGAAACGGATTCTTTGGTGGGACGTCCCCCTTCGAGACCTCTTCGGCGACGGCCATCGCCCACTCGAAGTCCGCGATGAAGTACGCGCGGTAGGCCTTTCCCTCGGGGCGCATCTCGCCGACGCGCGCGTAAGGGCGCGCGACGACGGCCGGCACGATCAGCAGGACAAGGAGCACGGCCGCCGCGTCACGCCTGTCGTAGGTGGGCGCCACGAGCGCGCCGTGCAGCCGGCGGCACGGCACGAGGAGCAGCGCCGCGCCGAGCGGTGCGAGCGCCAGCACGAACGTCGCGCGCACGCCGGCGATCCAGAGCACCAGCAGCACGAGACTCGTCGCGGCGAAGCCCCACACAGGCCCCACGAGCAGCGACGGCAGCCACTCGCCGCGTTGAGAGCCGTACAGAGCGCGTGCTATCATCACGCCCGGCCACGCCATCCACAGATAGGCCAGTACCAGCGCGCCGCCGGCCGGGAGCGGCAGCATGGCCGAAACCGAGATACCGATCGAGATCACGAACACGACGGCGAGCACCGCGACGGTCGTTTGACGCGGCGTGATGGCGGCTGGCGCGCGCTCGGTCAAGTCGGTTCATCCTATCCCCTGCCATGTCAATTGCCAAGACGATCGGCCGCGGGCTGCTCTACGTCGCGTTCAACCTGTTCGTCGCCGGCGCGATCATCGAAGTCATCTTCGTCTCGATGCTCCACGCGCCGCGACTCACGGCGGCGTCGCCCGCGCCCGTTCGTCGCCTCGTGCAGCAGGTGTACCGCCATTTCAATCGAGCGCTCATTCAATTCAACCCTGAGTGCGCCAGATACGATCCCGACGTCACGTACACGCTGAAGCCGCCGGGCTGCACGTTCGGCAATCTGGAATTCGACAACACGTACAACGTCAATCACGCAGGCCTGCGGGATTCCGAGGAGAACCTCGTGGCGCCTGACGTCATCGTGATCGGCGACTCGCACGCGATGGGCTGGGGCGTCAACCAGGACCAGTCGTTTCCTCGAGTGCTCGCGCAGCGGACAGGCCTGAAGGTCTTGAACGCCGCTGTGTCGTCCTATGCGACCGTGCGTGAGATGCGGATGCTCGATCGCCTGGACACCTCGCACCTCAAGGTGCTGGTGATTCAGTACGCCGACAACGACCAGCCGGAGAACCGTGCCTTTCGCGACGCGCACAACCAGCTGACGATCACGAGTCAGGCGCAGTATCAGGCGATCGTCGATCATTACCTGGCGCAGCGCGGCTACTATCCCGGCAAATACGTGTGGCGCCTGTTCATGAAGGTCACACGGCTGGAAACGCCGGAGCCCGACCAGTTGAAGATGGACGTCCTCGATCCGGAGGTCG
>JAJKIB010000415.1 GCA_021154745.1 Mycobacterium sp. | reverse complement strand
GTCCTGGCAGATTGGACAGCCGCTCAGGTGCTTGCGCACGTCCTCGGTCTCCTGCGGTTCCAGCGCGTCCAGCACGTAGGCCCCGATCCAGGTCTGTTTGGCGCAGGTCATGGCCCATTCACCCCGCGTTCCTGTAGGGCAAGTCGCATCGCGCGCAGCGCGTAGTACACGCGCGAGCGCGCTGTCCCAGGGGGCAGACCGCGCACCGCGGCGATCTCGGCCGCCGTCCGGCCGCGATAGAAGTAGTCGATCAGAATGGCACGGTGCGGCGGCGTCAGCGCCCGCAGCGCGTCCACCACGACCGCGGCGTTCAGCGCGGCGTCCACCCCGTCGGCGACCGTCGCGCTGCTCAGCTCGCCGGCCGGCACCTCAGCCGGTCGGGCCTGCCGGGCACGTCGCAGATCGACGACCAGGCGCCGCGCAGTCGTGAACAGCCACGGACGGACGCCGTCGACGCTCAGCTCGTCCGAGTGCCGCCACGCCCGCAGCAGCGTCTCCTGCACGATGTCCTCGGCGCTGCCGCGGTCCCCGTTCAGAAGCCGCCGGACGTAGGCCAGCAGCGCCGCCGCGTGCTTCGCGTACAGCGCGCGGATCAACGCCTCATCACGTAGCTGCGTACCGCCCACACCCAGTACTACGGAAGCGATACGCCGGATACTCAAATCCGCCCAAAGCCGGTGCTCATCAATGCCGACCAATCGGCTCGTCACGGCGCTTCATCCCATCGGCACCCTGCGTATCAAGATCGACAAGAACGAGGCCGTCATCGGCATGCTAGTGACGTTGATCTTCGCCAGCGATCGCGCGAGAACGGCTCATCTGTTCCCGTTGTGCGCACTACATAGGCACGCGGCATGTGCCCCAGACCGAGACTGCGCCACGCCGTGCGGCCGCTCGCCCGTCGTGATCGCTAGCCCGGTGCGGCTAGCGCGATGTATCGCAACGCGCCGATCCTCGCGGTGGTTTCCGTGGGCGTCGGCCTGATAGTCAACCTGGTGATCGAGCTGGCGCTGGTCGGTCGAATGCACCTAGCGATCTGCATGCGAGAGTTGCGGCGTCGCGGCGCTCGCGTGGACGGGCTGGGGCCGCGGCCCGGCGCCGGCGAGGTAGCCGGCGAGCGCAACGATGGCGGCACCTTCGGTGATGATCGAGGCCACGATCGCGGCGCGGTAGCCGTGCTCGTGGAAGCCGAACAGTGTTCCCGACTCGCTGATTTGCAGCCTGCCGTCGCCTGCTCGATGGGCGAGGGTGACGAGGATGGGCTGGCCGGGTGAGAGGTTCGCGAGCACTGCCGAGAGCGCCTGCGAAGCCGTGGAGGCCGAGTGCTCCCTTTGCCGCGCCGATCGGTGGCTTACTCGATCTGAGGTCGAGGAGGCACTTCTCACGGAGGCGCCTCGCGGCGACCGCTGAGGATCGCCGAATTCGGGGTACGGATCCGCTCGGATGTCGTGTTGAGCGGACGATGTGCTGGGTGCTTACTGGGTGTCGCTTGGCACGAGCGATCATCGCTCGCCCGGACGCGGCCCGAGCAGATCCCATTGATTGCCGACAAGATCGCGAAAGACCGCCACTGAGCCGTAGGGCTCGGTTCGCGGCTCAGTCACGAACTCGACTCCCAGAGAGGTCATGCGTTCGTACTGAGCGTCGAAGTCGTCCACGCGCAGGAACAAGCCAACGCGGCCGGCGAATTGTTGCCCGACCGCGGACTGCTGGGCCGAGCCGTCGGCTTGGGCAAGGAGCAGCCCGGTTGCTGCCCCGGGCGGGCGGACCACGACTCACCGCTTTGGACGCCCATCGTTCGTCAATGACGGAGAATCCTCAAGCAGTTCGAAACCCAACACGTCAACGAAGAACCGAATCGCTTCGTCGTAGTCGTCGACGATCAACGCCACGTGCTCAAGCTCCACGCGCGGCAGGGTAGCCGGGAACTGGGCGTCTGTGCCGCGACGCGGACGCCGGATCGAGTTGGGACGCGCCGCCGATCATGCCGCTGGAATGAGACGGTCGTCCCCGCGCTGCCCGCCTGGACCCCCGAGGTCATTCCGCTGCGAGCGCGCATGGCAGATCTGCTCGGATATCGCGACGTCGAAGGGCTACTCGGATCGACGGCTCGGACCTGATCGTCCGACGGTGACGAGTGGTGAACGCCGGCGCGTGGTGCTTCACACCGGCGTGGTCAGGCAGGCGGTCCGTGCCGCCGATCCGTCGTGGCCGTGCAAACCTGCCAGATCCCTAATTCCCGCGTAGTCATCGAGCGCGCTCGGGAGGCGCGGATCGTCGGGTTATCGCGCGCTCGCACGGACACGCCGTGTGGCGGGCCCGCGACACGGGTCGAGGGAGATTGATTCCTACTTCCCGAGTACGGCGCCGGCGATTTTGGCGACCCGTTCGGGATCGGTGACTGCATCGATCTCGACGATTTTCCCCTGCATCACGGTGAACGCCATGACGGAGAAGGGCCGCCCGTTCAGGGTGACGACTGCTCCGGGCGCGCCGTTGACGAGCGCGCGGTGCAGCCGGGCACCTCGGGGCGCGTGGGCCATCTTCGATACCGCCGCCACCCCGCGCATGACCACTGGACGCCGGCGGGGGCCGTAGTCGCCGCGCAGCACGACGTCCGGGTCGAGCACGCGTACCAGGCCGTCGAAGTCACCGCGGCGGGCTGCGGCGAAGAAGGCGTCCACGATCTGCCGCTGCTGGGCGAGGTCGGTGTCCGGTGATGGTAGCGCCGCGCCTTTTACCCGGCGCCGGGCCCGGCTGGCGAGCTGCCGCGCGGCCGTCGGGGTGCGCCCGAGCATCGGCGCTATCTCCTCGAACGGCAGCTCGAACATGTCGTGTAGCACGAATGCCAACCGTTCGGCCGGGCTGAGCGAGTCCAGCACGACGAGTAGGGCTAGGCCGACGGAGTCGGCCAGCACCGCTTCCTGCTCGGGTTCGAGGTCGCTGTCGGGGACGACGACCGGGTCCGGCAAGTGCACCCCGAACGTGTCCTCGCGGCGCCGGTTGCGCGAACGCAGCATGTTCAGGCACACCCGGGCGACGACCGTGGTCAGCCACCCGCCGAGGTTGTCGATCTCCTCTGCCTCGGATCGGCTCAGCCGCAGCCAGGCGTCCTGCACGGCGTCGTCGGCCTCGGCGGTCGACCCGAGCATCCGGTAGGCCACCGCCCGCAGCCGGGCCCGGTGCTGCTCGAACCTCTCGGCCAGCCAGTCGCTGTCGCCCATCGGTCACATCCCTGCCTTGCGTGGTGTCACAGAGATGACCCCACTGAACCGCATCGATGTGACATGGAGGATCACCATGCAGGTCTTCGTCGCGGGAGCAAGCGGTGCGCTCGGCTCCCGGCTCGTTCGCCAACTTATCGACCGCGGGCACGAGGTGATCGGCACCGTTCACTCAGCCTCGGGCGCAGACCGGGTGCAGGCGCTCGGCGCGAAGCCGATCACTCTCGACCTGCTCGACGCATACGCCGTCCGCGACGCCGTGCTGGTGTCCCGGCCGGATGCGATCGTGCACCAGGCCACCGCACTGGCAGGCGCCGGTTTCGGTCGTAGCCTGGACCGGACGTTCGCGGCCACCAACCGGCTGCGCACCGAAGGCACCGACGCGCTGTTGGCCGCGGCGCGCGAGGCCGGCACGCCGCGGATCGTCGCGCAGAGCTACGCGCCGTACCGGTACGCGCGTGAGGGCGGGCCGGTCAAGACCGAGGACGACGCGCTAGATGCTGCGCCGCCGCCGAAGACGCAGCAGACCTACGCCGCAATGACCTACCTCGACCGGGCGGTCACCGCGGCCGGCGGCACGGCGCTGCGCTACGGCGGCTTCTACGGGGCCGCGAACGACGGGCTGGTCACGCCAGTCCGCAAGCGGCAGTTCCCGATCGTCGCCGACGGGGGCGGCATCATGTCGTTCATCCACCTCGACGATGCTGCGGCAGCAACGGCGCTCGCGGTCGAGCAGGACCATCCGGGGATCTACAACATCGTCGATGACGAGCCAGCGCCGGTTCGCGAGTGGCTGCCGGTGCTCGCCGACGCGCTCGGCGCCAAACCGCCCCGCAACGCGCCGCGCTGGCTCGCGCGCCTATTTGCCGGCGAGGCAGCAGTCGTCATGGGCACCGAGGCCCGGGGAGCCTCGAACGCGAAAGCCAAACGCGAACTGGCCTGGACGCTGCGCTACCCCAGTTGGCGCGAGGGCTTTCCCGCCGCTTACCCGTCGCTGCAGGACAGCGCCTGACCCACCCTCCCAGCCACGAGACCAGTCCCGCCAGAGCGCGGATGACCGTGATCCCTGCCCTGACTCGGCGGCGACCCGGCAGGTGACGAGGCCGGCCCGTTCGCTGTACCGCCCGCGCAGCACTACTGGAGTGAATCCGGCGCCTCCGGCTACTGACCCCGCACAACCAGGACCAGCGGGCCCTCGTCCGTCGGCGCCTTCATCCGTACCCTGTGCTACGCCGGGCGCGCGGCTATGGCCCCCCACACAGCCCGCCCGGCAGGCGCAGCGGTCCTGACCAGGTCCAGGCCCATTACGGGGTAGGGGCCGCTGCGCCGCTTGTCCGCGGATGGACTGAGCTGCCGACGGTTCGCCTGTGTCACCGACGTCTCGAGTACTTTGCCCTCCACCGTGAGCGTGACGTGGGAGGCGTCCTCGAGCCGCGCGAAACAGCTGTTCGATCTGGCGTTCCCGGCCCGGGGCCAGCTATCCGGCACGCCACCGTCCCCGGTTGAGGCCAGCCGCCGGCGACGATTCCCCGATTTCAGCGCGTCGGCGAGTTGTTGAACGCCCAGACCGGAACCGGATCATCACCGTTTCGCGCCTCCGGACCACGCCGAGCGGTTCAATACATCGCGCAGGCCTGACATCGGACATGGAAATCTGCCCACGGGCGGTCAGCTGATCTCCCCGCTGGCGGTCATGAAATCTCCAGACTGACGGACACGGATGCTCCCCGCTTGTGCCGTGTCGCCGCGGTGCGGTGGCGGCGTGTTGGCGCTGGCTTTCCTCTTGATCGAAGTTCGGCGAGGCGAGGGGCCGGCATTGAAGAGCTGCGAGCAGATCATGGAGATTCTGGAGGCGTACGACCGGACCGGCAGTCTGCGTGGCGCGGCTGCGTTGGCCGGTTGCGATCACTGGGCTACCAATGCCGTCGGCAGGCCGCGGTGATGACGTGGGCGGCGAAGAAGGAGCGAACGACTCGAGGACGAGCTCCAACAGGTCACGGTCATCAGGATCCCTAGGCTGACTGCAAGCCACGTCCCGACGGCGCTTCGGACCGCTGCTCGCATTGAAACGGTTTAATTCCTCATCTCGGGTCCCCCATCCGGGCTGCAGTTACACGCGCCAGATCGGGAAGGTACTTTCAGATCTAGGGTTTGCGAGATTAATGTGAGACTCGATGAACCGTGCAGCGCTGAAGTCCGCCGCTTCTCGCGTGCTGAACGAGGCGTGGCAGTCCGACGTCCAGTACAGCTATCCGAATCCGACCGTCTACCCGCATCTCTGGCTATGGGATTCCTGCTTCCACTGCATCGCATGGGCGGCGCTAGGGGACCGGCGTGCGTCTTTGGAACTCCGAGCAGTCTTTCAAAAGCAATTCAAAAATGGCTTCGTTCCACACATGACATATCGAGATAGGAGCATCCAACGCGGCCCAAGACAGGACGTATCCTGTTTCACGCAACCACCGGTGTACGCCCTCGCGCTCGCCTGCATCGAAGACAACGGACTACCGCACGACACCACACTGGTGAACGATGTAACCCTGGGCCTTCTCTACTTCTTGGAACACCGCATGGCGGAGGGGCTGACCTATATCGTTCACCCTTGGGAAACCGGCTGCGACGATTCGCCCCGCTGGGACTCCTGGATAGGAAGCAGCTCGTGGGAGCGACAGGTTTGGGCGAACTTCGACGCCAAGCTTGTGGACAGTACCGAATTCTCCCAAGAGAACGACGCGGTACGCAACGAAGCCTTCGAAAGCGTTTCGAGTTTTTTCAACGGGGTTCTTGCCCATGCACTCTTGCTGCACGGGCGTCGACACGATCAGAAACATCTGTCAACAGCCGGGCTACGTCTGGGAGAAGCCATTGAGGAGTCGCTCTGGGACGGGACTCAAAATATGTATGTCGATCGGCCCGTGGTCGGCGGCGGGGCCAGCCAACTCATTCCAACCCTGGACGGCATTTTGACAACTCTTGGCAGCCGATCGCGTACGCGAGCATTGCTCGCCCTCGAGCAACTCAGAGATCCCAGCCGCTTCGCTGCACCATTCGGCCTTCGATTCGTCGCCGCCGACCATCCTACCTACCAGCCAAACCAGTACTGGCGGGGGCCGTCCTGGCCGCAACTGACCTTCCTGGCGGTCCAGGCGTGCCGCCGCTGGGGAGCCGACGACCTCGCCGAGTCCATTGCTGAGCAAGCACGGCGGGTCATTCCGAGGGCGGGATGGAGCGAATTCTGGAACCCCGAGACCGGCGAAGGGCTGGGTGCCAAGCCTCAGACATGGGCTGCGCTGGCAGTCGCCCTATAGGCTGGCCGGCCCAGAAGCAAAGTCGGCAGGGCGGGCTTCACCAGCATTCGTTCTCGAGCCTGGAGAACCAAGTTATCCGCGGAGTGCACTGTCCAACTGCACTGTCCAACCAAGTAGGACCTCCGTGCTGAGGACTTATTAGATTTCCGGGTCTCTGGCTGCACCGGGCCACGTCCGTGATCTTGTGGCCGAATCTCGCCCAGCCCCGCAGCCGCGTCGATACCGCTCGATAACGCCGGTCCCGAGGCCGGCACCCGAACGCTCTAGGCCCCGAGCAGCGCGATCCGGTTCATGTCGGCCTTCAGCCGACCAGAGGTGTCAATCGCCTCAGCGCCGGGTGCGACCCTCACCGAGCATCCGCAGGGTCTGTTCCACTCGTGACTGCCGCGTCTGCTCACGCTTCGCCTCATCGACCCAGCGAGCGAACTCCCTCCGGTGCGACGGGGCAAGCGCCTCGAATGCTGCCCGTGCCCCGGCGTCACGCCCGAACGCGTCGGCCAGCGCAGCGGGCACCGCGACCGTCCGCGGACCGGCGTCCAGTGCGATCAGCACATCGACGGCCTGACCGATCTCCACACCAAGCTCCGCGCGCAGTTTCTTGCTGAACCCGATCAGGTTCTCGCCACCCATACGGGCAACGCGTGCCTGCACGGTCACGCCATCGACGGTTACCCGCACTGGCGCCGTCTTGCCACCGCCAAGGCGTGCGACCTGGTCATCGGTCAATACGATCGCACCAGCCGGCCCGCGCGGCTCAAGCGTCGCACGCAACCGGAGAACGCGGTCAGCCTTCCCCACAGCGGTAATCCTACGAGCGCCGTCCCACCGAGACGATCAGACACAGCGGCCAGACGTTCATGTCCCGCCGCTCACCCTGACCCTCTGCCAACCGCACATATCGCGCGGCCGGCGGAACATCAGGGGACTGCGCAATGTGCGACGGATTCGGTGATCACCCCGATCTTGCTGATGTGAGGTGACCGCTGCCGGCGCTCACCAACCGCAACCGGTCGACGAACACGATGGAGCCTTTCGATCTGCGGCGTCGCGGCGCCGACGCAGATGTGCCTTAGACGTCCCGATCAATCGCTTCCGCGCAATCGGAGCACGATCGACGGCACCGTCTGGCAGATCCAACCCGGGCGCGTATCCGATGACTTGCCGGCTCTGAAACGGGCGGCGCCGCGCATGCCGATTAGCCCGGCCGCGGGCGCGGGGAGACTTTTGGCATGGCCCAAAGGCAACGTGAACGCGAAGACAAGTATGAGGTCGGGCCGCGGTTCTCGATGCCCCCGCTGGAGGATCTGGTCCCGGCCGGCGGCCGTCTGGAGCGGGCGGTCGTCCACCTGGACAGCCGGTACTTCGACACCGCGCAGCGTGATCTGCTGGCAAGCGGGGTGACGCTGCGCCGCCGCAGCGGGGACACCGACGTCGGCTGGCAGCTGAAGGTGCCGGAAGGCAAGGCCCGCACCGAGCTGCGGCTACCGGCGGACGGGCAGGGCGTGCCCGACGAGCTCGCCGCTCTGGTCCGCGGCGTCGGGCAGGACCGGCCGCTAGCCGAGGTCGCGCGCGTGCGCACCGAACGCAGCCTCGCGCGGCTGCGGGCCGCGGACGACTCGACCGTGGTAGAGGTCGCTGACGACACGGTGCACGCCGCCGCGATAGGCGCGGATGCCGTGCTGAGGCAGTGGCGCGAGATCGAGGTGGAACTCGGCACCGGTGACGAAGCCCAGCTCGACGAACTGCGCGACCGGCTCGCCCGAGCAGGCGCGCGTAGTTCGACCAGTTCGTCGAAGCTCGCCAAGGCGCTGGACACGGAACCGAGCAGTGTCAGCATGTCCGGCAGCATGGTCACCGACTACCTGCGCCGCCAATACGCCGAGGTGGTCGCCGGTGATGTCGCGCTGCGGCGGCGCCGCGACGCGATCCACTCGACCAGGGTGGCCACCCGCCGCATCCGCAGCACGCTGCGCATCTTCGGCGCACTGTTCGACCAGCGACGCGCCGCCCGGCTGGACGCGGAGCTGTCCTGGTACGCCGACGTGCTGGGCGAGGTCCGCGACCGGCAGGTGCAACGAGCACGATTCGCCGCCGCGATCGACGAGCTACCCGACGAGCTCGTCGTCGACTCCTTCGCCGACGACATCGACGGATGGCTGAAATCCGAACAGCAGGCGCGCACCCGCGAACTGGTCTCAGCTCTCAACAGCGGGCGGTACCTGCGGCTGCTCGGTGAGGTCCGCACCTGGCCGGACGCGCCGCCGTTCACCGAGGCCGCCGACACGGCGCCGGCCGCGCTCAAAGACCTCGCTCGGCGCGCCCGGCGCAAGGCCGACAAGCGGCTGCGCCAAGCCGCCCGCGCCGCCCAGGCCGGTCACGACGACCAGCACGTCGACGCGGCACTGCATCGCGCGCGCAAGGCAGCCAAGCGGGCCCGCTACGCCGTCGAACTGGCCGCCCCTGCCCACGAAAACAAGCGGGCGAAGAAGATCATCAAACGCTACAAGAAGCGGCAAGACCGACTCGGCGAGCAGCAGGACGCCGTCGTCGCGGCGCAGCTGCTCCGCGATCATGCCGTGCGCTCGGCCACCTCGCCCCCGCTGGCCTACGGACTACTCCTCGCCCGCGAAGAGGTCATTGCGCGCCGCGCCCGGGAACACGCCGCTGACCAATAAGCCCGCGTCGCGTGCATGACCGGGGCGGGCGCCTGCCCCGGCCGCGGATCACGCGTCCCCTTCCGCGCCCTGCTCGCATCAATCCGCCCTGCTCGACCCGGCGCGCCGGTCGGCGAGTCAGATCCGACGCTCAAAGGTGCGCTGCACAATTGCCGTCGTGCTGATCAACCGCGGATATTGTCCCGATCAGGCGTCGTTGGCGTTGATCGACGGACGGCACGCGCGGCCGCATCTCGGCCGGTGGCAGCATCGGTTACAGGGCTGCGGCCAGCGCATCGAAGCCGGCACGTACCCGGGCGTTCGGGATGGGCATTCACCAACGAGCCCGTAGTGGCCGCGGCGTAGGCTCTGCACGAATGCGTGCCCGACCGCGACGCTCTGGAGTGACGGGGCGCGTTTGAGTCCCCGCCCCGGCCGCGGAGCCTGCCTTTGAGCCGGCCGTGGTCGGCCTCGACCGGGTTGTTCGCGAAGCGTCGGTGACCTGCCATGCCGCCGGGACGAGCGCGTCGATGGCCCCGATACTCTCCGCCAACCGCATGCCGCGGACGTGGCTCTCGACACGGCCGAGGTCGTCATCGACGCTCCCACGCGCAGCAACGTGGTTCACGCCGACCCAGACCTGGCCGCCGGAGTACGCAGCCGCGCCGCCGAGCTGGGTGGCCGGCTCGAGCACCGAGACGGGGAGCCGCGCAGTGCGGCGCCGAATGCAGTGGACAAGCCGCTGAGCCGACCCCCACGACGATCACTTGGCTACCTTCGGCCGACGGCTCTGGC
>JAJKIB010000414.1 GCA_021154745.1 Mycobacterium sp. | reverse complement strand
GTCGATAGCCGGTCGGCGCTGCCGGAACCGGGTCGCCGCGGGGGAGATGCCAATGGTCGGATCCGTTCCCCGTTCGAGAACGCCGATCTGCCCATTGCAGCAACGCGTCAGGTCCGAGCGACGCCCGAGCCGTCCGACCCCGCCGACCGGGTGCAAGGGGTTCTTTAGCCGCCACCACGGTCCCGCAGCCGAATCCGACATCGCTGGCCGGCACTGTCCCAGCCATGGCACGACGAAGCGCGCGCGACACCGGATCGGCGCGGATCTGGGGCGATTACAGTCTGAGCATCCTCGTCGGTTTGCTGTTCATCGGCAGCATCGTCCTGCACACGGTCTTCGGTTGGTGGCAGTACGCCGCCGATCAGCAGGGACACGGCATGGAGCCGACGCTTTGGGGCGAGGACGGCTACTTCGTAGCGTGGGGGGAATGGACCTTCCAGAACTGGCAGTCCGAGTTTCTCGTGGTCGTCGTCCTGATCGTGCTCTCGAAATACTTGATCCACAAGGGTAGCGCCGAGTCACGCGACAGCGAGGACGAGATGCGCCAGGCGCTTGACCGGATCGAGCGGCAACTCGACGGGATGACGTCGGACTGAACATCTGACCGTCCCGCGACAGACGCGTCGGTCAGGAGCGGCCGTAAGCCTTGTACCCTTCGCGCATCGAGCCCGGAAGACGCGAATACGGACGCGGCTGCGCGCCGTCAGCTGTCGTCGACGCCCATGCTCGAGCGAGCGGCCCGCCTCTCCGCGGCCGAAGCGGAAGCGATCTTGGACCGCGCACCTTAGGGAGCACCAGCGCGAGAAGCAGTTTCGGCCCGGCGGTCGACGCTAATTGCCGGCACGGGCTGATGCTACGGTGTCCGGCACTGTGCGCGGTAAGGCGGTGCTCGTCGGGCTCCTAGCGATGACGCTACTCGTGGGATGCGGCGGCAACACGCCACAGGTTCCGGTCCCGGTCTTCGACAATGATCCGGTCCCGTTTCCGGCCGAGCTGATGGGTTCGCTCGAGCGGTCGTTGGCGCCGAGCACTCTGCAAGCCACGAACCTGATATCACCGCCGATCTCCGCGAACAAGGCGCTCCAGGTAGCCGGCGCGACGCTGCTCGAGGAGCTGGACGGGAACAAAGTGCCTGCCCAGGATCCGTCTGTTCCGGACGGTCTCGTGAGACGGATGCTCATCGACGCGGGCCGCCTCCACCGCCCGCCCACGAGCGTCTGGGTCGTCGGATATCGCTGGCACGCGGGGTTCAACTGTCACGACCCCAACGGAGGACCCGGGCCCTGCCCCGTCACGTCGTTCTTTTTCATCGACGATCAGTCCGGCGAGTTGATCTATGAGGTCTCGAACTAGGTACTCGGCGCGCACGTCGAACGCGTCCGGCGCGACGTCTAGCCGTTGAGCGAACGGCCGCCCTCCGTATCCGCGGAGCGGTGGTCGATCGCGCCTATGGCCCCCGCCGCCCTAACGAACCGTCGATGAGGCGTAACGGCGAACGTCGGCGCGCGTCTTGTCGTCGATGAACCGACCACGAGCATGGGCCCCCTTCGCGATCGCTCTGGTAGGTGGCTTGGCGATCCCATTCCTGTCTGCTCCGGCCGGCGACGCCCTGGACCTGGGCGCGGTCCGCGTCCCGACGTATCTCCTAGTCATGGTCTGTATCAAGGCCGTGATCTGGCTCGTCGACTACGGTCGAACTCGATGGTCCCGATGAGCCGCGATCCAACTTCCAGCCCACCTAGAAGGTTCGACCGGCGCCGATGAGATCGGCGCCGCGCCCGGGATATCGAATCAGCCCAGCGGGTGGGCTGTAACCACCCGGCGACCCGTCGCGAGATGTTCCCGACCGAACCGTGCCGCGACGATCAACGCCACCATCCAGGTGACGAGCGCGTACAGGAATGAAGCCGCACCCGTCGAGCCGACCACGGCCGGGATGAATGCCCCAAGGTTGACGGCAGCATGGAAGAGCATCGCCACGATGAGGCTGCCCCGCGTCTGATTGAACAGCCACGTGAACAGGATCGACAGCCCGATCGTCCACACCACGAATGCTCCGATCGCGAATGCCGCACCGGCCGACCTCGCGGTCTAGTGTTGACCGGTGCCCAAGACGAAGTACAGCGGGACGTGCCAGACGCCCCATATCGCCCCGAGCAGCACGCTCGCACCAAAGGCTGAGAGGCCCGCCTGAAGCCGCGGCAACGCGAAGCCTCGCCAGCCGAGCTCCTCTTCGAGCGGTCCACCGAGGAAGAGCACTCGCGCGAATTCCACGGCAACGACGCCAACCAGCCCACCGGCGATCCCCGGGACCGCCGCGCCGAACACGCCGACCGAGATCGTGATCGCGACGACGATCATGGCGAGGGGCAGGAGCAGTGCGACCGCCGCCCACTTCACCGATACCCGTTCGATCGAGAAGCCGTCCAACAGCCTCCGGAGTTGGCCGCGTCCCATCGCGACGGCCAGGATCAGCGCAGCGAAGCTCGGCCCGGCCGTGGCGATGACGTTGAACAGCAGCCCCGGCGTTGTCTCGATGCTGACCGAGAACACAACCATCGCGAGCCAGATGGCCCATGAGATCGCGAACGTGAGGCTGACGAACGCTCCGAGCTGCCTCGACATCATCGCCTCCCTCTGGCCAAGGAGGGTACGTCAGACCGCCGGCCGTCGTTTGTCTTTGACATAGCCTCTGGGGTCGACAAACGCTGATCGTCAACCGGGACGCCGCCGACTGGCTGCGCCTGGCGAAGGCGGACGACCTCGTCCGTCTCGGTCGGACGGACGAGCGCGGCCTAGCCGCTCGAGTCGCGCAAGGGTCGTTCACTCGACAGCGGGCGTACCCTGGTCGCGTCGCCCCGTCACGGTTCCCCCCCGGATCGATCGGGTGACCTTCTGACCGTCGCGGCTCGCATTACGCAGGCCCGCCACCCCCACGGGCCGTGAGTCGCGGCGGTCGGCCTCCTTCGGCCGGCTCAGGCCCCGGAAGTGGTCTCCCGAGCGTCCCGCGACATGTCCGACACCTCGATCGCCTCGAACAGACGGTGGTATTCGCGTCGGAGGCGCGACGCCTCGGCCTGAAGCCACTCGCTATCGGGCGTCCCGTGTTCGGTTTCGGCCAGACGGCGCTCGACTTCGCGCCATTCCGCCAGTACAGCCTCGATAGGCCGCTGCATGACACCCCTCGTGCCCCGGTGACGGAGCACGAGCGTACATCGCGCGCACGTGTCGTCAACCAAGGCGGCATCGACACCGTTGCCGTCCCGCCCCATAGCGGGTGTCGACCGCCGTCGTTGCAAACGGATGGGACCTTCTGGAGTCAACATCGTCCCCCGGCGGTGTCGCCCCGAAGGTCCCGCAACTATGGCCTGTCGCGGCCCAGGCCGGCGCGGCTCATCGAGCTCTGGGTGCGATCTACGGCGACGGGCGCGACCTGAGACGTTCCGCGATCCACAGTGCCCCCGCACCTTCCCAGTGGTCGAGTGAGTGGAGCGGTCGTCCCTGTCGTGTCGCTTCGGCTTCCCAGGCGTCGCACCAGGTCTCGGCCGCCTCGTTGGCCATGCCTTGCCCGATCACCAACCCAGGACGGCGCGATGACGTGCGACGTCGAGCTTGCTGGGGTCCTCGTGACGAATCATCGACGCCCAGACTAAACCCGAACCCCGGCTACACGTCGACCTCGGTGCGTGTGAAGCCGCTCTAGTCGGTCTCCACGTCGAAGGCTCCCGGATCGCCTAGCCATTCGCGCTCACCTCAGCGACGCGGAAAGAAACGGACGCCCCACATGGTCGAAGAGGGCGTCCGCCGTGATTGCTGCGCCTCGTCGGAGCCCACGTCAGGGGAGGCATCGACGGGCGCTATTCGAGATGGGCCGCTCACGCCGTCCCAGGATTGGTGCGAGCGACAGCGCGGACGTTAGGGGCAGATTCAGCAGCTGCGCGCCGGAGCAGTCGGCTCCCTCCGTTGCACCGCGCTTGCGTCAAGCCGTTATCACCATCCGATGGGTCGCGGTAGTTGGTAGACGTCACCAGAAGGGCTTCCATTGCATCCTCGGTGCAAGCCCGCAGCTGATGACTGCGCTCCCCGCCGACAGCAGGACGTACGCTCACCCGATGTCCACCGAAGTCCGGCCGTGTGTGGTCTGCCTCCCGTCATGGGATGCCGACTTCGCGAGCAGCGTCGATGCCGCGATGGTCCGGGCTCCGGAATCGCCGCCGGAACTCGAGTACGCGCTCCGGTCCGACTACCCCTCGGTCAAAGTCCGCGAGAGCGAGCTCAGTGGGCTGCGGTCGCCGACCTGGTACGCCTACCGGGATGGCCACTTCCCGTGGCCAAGCTGAGGCCTATGGCAAGCGGCGTGTCCGGCGTTGCTCGTCGATCCACGCGATCCCCAGCGTCCAATACTCGGAGTCGCGCTCGAGGCTGAGCCGAGCGGCCTCTGCCTCCCAGGCATCGCACCAAGCGTCAGCCGTCTCGACCGGCATTCCTTCATCTGCGAGAAGGTTCCGGACCGCCGAACGGCCGGCGATATGGATGCGGCGCGGATCTGCGCGACGGGACACGGGCTAACCCGCTCTGACGGTACCCCCGGCAGCCTCGATTGTAGGGTCCCCGTCGAGCGCCCCAGGCCGGTCGCGGCCTAGGCTGTCAGCGCCCCGGCTCCGGTCAGCAGACTCGCGATCCCCCGCGCCCCCCGCGGGTCAGCTTTGTCGCGGCCGGCTCGCGACCGGTTCCATGCCCCAGCAACTGCGGGTGGTGGCCACCTATCCGGGTGGAGGCCCGACCCGTACTGTTGGGCTCCCAGTCAGCGTGGTCCCGCCGCGACACAAGGAGGATGTGGAGATGTTCAGACGACGGGCGATGCGGCGCATGGTTCGACGACGACGACGGCGACGCCTGCTCATCGGCGGCATGCTGGTTGTCGGAACCGCCTCGGCGATGAAGAAGATGACCCAGCAGGACGCCGAGAAGATCCAGCAGACGACGGGCAAGTCTCCCGAGGAGATGGAGCCGGAGGAGCTCGATCGGGCCATGGCTCAGGCGGGCATCCAGGCTCAGCCGGTGACGCCCGAGGATCAGCAGGCGATGTCAGCTGCCGAGGCCAACGATCCGAACCCGGACGAGGAGGTCGAAGCACCGGAGTAGCCCGAGGGGTTGGGCTGTCTATCCCGGCGCTTGCATGTCGTCGCTGGTGGTCCCGGCGGTCGTCCCGGGCGTCCACATAGCGGGGTTCATCGGGACCGCCGGTCGGTCGTTCGTGCACGCCGAGGCGGGAGTTGCGTTGGAGGGGGCCTTGAAGAACGTCGTCAGGCGTCGGCGCGAGCTCGGCGTCGCCTTGAGGCTCCTGGTGGTCTCTCTGGCGCTCGTTGGCTGTTCCGCCGCGGCGATCGGAACGTCCAGCGAGGCAGGGACCCCGACGCGTGTGGCGACCCCGTCGGCATTCCCGTCGACGGAAAACACCCCATCACCGTCCGGGGATGCGGTCGTCAGTCCGCTCGATGGCGTTTGGGCGACCGGACCGATCCCGATCGCCGACATCAAGGCCTCCATTGTCGCGGCGGGCGTCGATCCTCGCGAGGTGGACGCCTGGATCACGGAGGTCGGCTCGCCGAGCCGCTACTCCTTCGAGCTGGCGTTCAAAGGCACGTCGTTCACCCATTCGGAGGAAACACCGCACATGGCGATGCAGCTCGGCGAGTCCGGAACGTTCGCGCTCTCCGGAACCCAGCTGGTGGTCGCGGCCGGAGAGCCGGGCAACGTCGACACCTACACGTTCGAGGTGACCCAGTCGGGCGACGAGC
>JAJKIB010000413.1 GCA_021154745.1 Mycobacterium sp. | reverse complement strand
GGCTACGCCGAGGACGGCTCCAACGACAAGTCCATCGACTGGGTGACGCCGTTCGAACAGAAGACGGGGTGTCAGACCAACGTGAAGATCGGCAACACCTCTGACGAGATGGTGCAGTTGATGCGCTCCGGCCAGTACGACGGCGTTTCCGCCTCTGGCGATGCCACGCTGCGGATGATCTACGCGGGTGATGTGGCGCCGGTGAACACTTCGCTGGTGGGTAACTATGCGACGATTTCGTCGTTCCTCAAAGACAAGTCGTGGAATTCGGTGGCCGGGCAGTCCTACGGAATTCCGCACGGCTGGGGTGCCAACCTGCTGATGTACAACATCGACGTGGTGCGCGACGCGCCGAACTCGTGGAGTGCGGTATTCGACGACGCGGGCAAGTACAAGGGCAAGGTCACCGCCTACGACTCCCCCATCTACATCGCCGATGCCGCGCTGTACCTTTCCAAGAGCAAACCCGACCTGGGCATCAAGGACCCGTACTCGCTGACACCCCAACAACTCGACGCCGCAGTCGAATTGCTCAAGAAGCAGCGCGAGAACGTCAGCGAGTACTGGTCGGACTACACCAAGGAGGTGCAGGCGTTCGAGTCAGGAACATCGGTCATCGGCACCACCTGGCAGGTGATTGCGAACACCATTGGCACGGACAACAAGGTTCAGGTCAACACCGTGCTGCCCAAGGAAGGCTCCACCGGATGGTCGGACACCTGGATGGTCTCGGCGAAGGCGGCGCATCCGAACTGCATGTACAAGTGGATGGACTGGATCACCTCGCCTGAGGTCAATGCGCAAGTCGCTGAATATTTCGGTGAGGCGCCGGCACAGACGAAGGCGTGCGAGCACACCAGCCAGAAGGACTTCTGCGACATCTACCACGCAACCGACGAGAAGTTCGCCTCCGAGATCCACTACTGGACCACGCCGCAGAAGCAGTGCGTCGACGGCAGCGGCAATGGCTGCACGGCCTACCAGGACTGGGTCGATAAATGGCAGCAGATCAAGGGCTGACACCGAAGGGCCCGGCGCTGCCACTAGCCTCGGCGTCATCAGCATCGTCGGGGCGCCGCATCAGCCTGGCGTTCCTGCTTGTGCCACCACTGGCCTGGCTGGTGGTGGCGTACCTGGGTTCCCTTGCCGTGCTGTTGGTTTCGGCATTCTGGACCACCAATGCGTTCACCGGCGCGGTGGTCCAAACCTTCACCAGCGACAACGTCGTTCGGGTGCTCACCGAGCCGGTGTTCCGGACGGCGACCGTGCGCACCGTCTCGGTTGCGGCGGTCGTGACCGTGTTGTGCGTTGCACTTGCGGTGCCGTTGGCGTTCTACATGGCCAAGGTCGCCTCGCCGCGGGTGCGATTGGCATTGGTGGTGGCGGTGACCACACCGCTGTGGGCGAGCTATCTGGTCAAGGCCTACGCATGGCGGATGCTGCTCTCGCCGGAGGGCCCGCTGTCTTGGGCAACCGGTTACAGTCCGGGATATGGGCTGGCCGCCACGGTCGTCACGCTGACGTATCTGTGGTTGCCCTACATGGTCATTCCGGTGTTCGCGGCGTTCGAACGCGTCCCCGATTCGCTCGTCGACGCCAGCTCGGACCTGGGCGCCTCCGATTCTGCGACGCTGCGCATGGTGGTCGCGCCGCTGGTGTTCCCTGGCATCGCGGCCGGTTCGATCTTCACCTTCTCGCTGTCGTTGGGCGACTACATCGCGGTGACGATCGTCGGCGGCAAGACCCAGATGCTCGGCAACATCATCTACGGCCAACTCGTCACCGCCAACAACCAGCCGCTGGCAGCAGCGCTGTCGATCATCCCCCTGGTCGCAATCGTCGCCTACTTGTTGGCAACGCGCCGCACCGGCGCGCTGGAGAACGTGTGATGCTCTCGCGCCGAGCGCGGCAAGCGGTACGGGCATGGACGGTGCTTGTCCTGGTGTTCCTCTACGCTCCATTGCTTTTGGTGGTGATCAACGCCTTCAACGCCTCGCGGACATTCGCGTTCCCACCTAGCGGCTTCACGCTTCGGTGGTGGGTCGATGCCGCCAACAGCCAAGGCATGTGGAAATCGCTGGCCAATTCGGCCGTCGTCGGTCTCGGTGCGACAGTCATCGCGCTTGTGCTCGGCACGATGGCCGCATTCGCAGTGCAGCGCTATGCGTTCTTCGGTCGCAACGTGGTGAGTTTCCTTGTGGTGCTGCCGATTACGTTGCCGGGCATCGTCACCGGCATCGCACTCAACGCGACGTTCACCTCAGCGCTTGGCGTCACGCTGGGCCTGGCGACCGTCATCGTCGGTCACGCGACGTTCTGCATCGTCATCGTCTTCAACAACACCCAGGCACGGCTGCGACGACTGGGCACCAGCCTCGACGATGCGTCGTCCGACCTTGGCGCGTCACCATGGCAGACCTTCGCTTACGTAACGTTCCCGATGATGCGCGGCGCGCTAGTGGCAGGCGCCATCCTGGCGTTCGCGCTGTCCTTCGACGAGATCGTCGTCACCACATTCACCGCGGGCCCGGCGGTTCAGACGCTGCCGATCTGGATCTTCGGAAATCTGTTCCGCCCCAACCAGGCTCCGGTGATCAACGTCGTGGCGGCCGCGCTCACGATTGTCGCGATCATCCCGGTATGGCTTGCGCAGCGCTTCGGCGGCGATCCAGCCACCACGCGGGTGTAGAGCTTATGGCCGCCAATCTCCGCTCAGTAGAATGCCGGCGGTGAACTCCGACACCGCCGTGACCATCTGTTCCCTGATGGCCTCGTCAAGGCGGTTGCCAATCACCTTCTTACCCAGGTCGCGGTAGTCCAGCACAATCCGACTCAGTTCGGCCATCTCCCCGGCCTTGGGCACATGAGCCGCGCCGAATCGCGCCGTGTACAGCTCCTCGAGCGCCTGGACGAAGTCGGCGGCCAAGTTGTCGACCGAGTCCCGCGTCGATTCGAACATCCGCAGGATTGCGCGGACGTAGAGCAGCGGCTCGGGACTGCGCGCGACGATCGCGCCCATCGTGCTGTCGTCGAGCACCACGTCGCCGTCGACGAACTCAGCCAGCCCGTAATCAACCAGCTTGTGCGCCTCGTCGCATTCCGCGTCGATACCTACGGCGGGCCTGTCGATCGGCGCCGCCGGCTCCTCGCGGGCCTCGTCGGATCGTGGGCCCAGGATGGCTTGCTGAATGCCTAAGATGTCGGCCAGGTCGGCGCCCTGGCGCATGCTCGCGAAGAACTCCGCGATGTGGGCGGAGTTGAACCCCCTGCGGAGCAATTGATTGATGGTCTTTAGCTGGGAGAGGTGGTAGTCGTCGTAGTACGCCGACCGACCGACCCGACGCGGCGGGTCGAGCAGCCCGCGCTCGCGATAGGCGCGGATATTGCGGGCACTGACACCGGAGATTCGTGCCAAATCGTCCAACCGGTACTCAGCCAAGGCCACGCACCCCGGCCCGATTCGGGGTGCGCTTCGGCTTTGCACCGCGACAACGCATGCGACCACTGTAGCCGCCGACAGCTCTTTGCGAGCGAATTCAAGATCGACTCCGCCTCGTTTGCTAGCTCTCCGACTTACACGGGCTTATCTGGGCAGATGATGTCGGCTTGGGTATGAAGCCGACACGCTCCTGCAAATACAGCCAACTCCATTCCGGCGGTGACGATGGTCCTCAGGTGAGTGATTTCACGGTCTCGGAATTGGCATCGGCGCCACTCGATGGAAGATGATGGGGTCGTAACGCGTTTGCACGACATCAGGTCAAATCTCGGCAGCGAAAGGTTCGGTGTGCGTCCCTGGATCGTCTGGGCCACCGGACTCCTCGCATACATCGTCGCCGTCCTCGATCGCACCACTCTCGGGGTTTCCGGGCTGGACGCCGCCGACCGGTTCGGCGCCAGCCCCGGTGTGCTGTCGACGTTCGTGGTCCTTCAGGTGATCGTCTATGCCGGCGCACAGGTGCCGGTGGGACTGCTGCTCGACCGTTTCGGTTCCAAGGCGCTGATCGTCTCCGGTGCCGCCGTGATGGCTTCGGGCCAGCTCGCGTTGGCGTTCACCGAATCGCTGCCCGCGGCGATTGCGGCTCGTGCGGTGGTCGGCCTCGGGGATGCCGTCACGTTCATTTCCGTGCTCCGGCTGGTGCCGCACTGGTTCACGCCACGACAGGTTCCCCTGGTGACGCAGCTGACCGGCATCTGCGGGCAGCTCGGCCAGGTGCTCTCGGCCGTTCCGTTTTTCGCGGTACTCACCGGCGCGGGCTGGACCACCGCCTACGTGTCCGTCGCGGCGATCGGCGTGCTGTCGATGGTGCTGACCCTCACGCTGGTCAAGAACACCCCGAACGGCCCCGTGGTGCCGAGCCATTCCATGTCGATCCGGGAGACGCTGGTGAGCGTCAAGACCGTGTGGATGCGGCCAGGCACACGGCTGGGCTTTTTCACCCACATGGGCACGCAGTTCTCCGTGACGGTGTTCGCATTGATGTGGGGTGTCCCGTATCTCACGGAGTCCCAGGGACTTTCGACGGGCGCGGCGGGCGGCCTGCTGACGATCTCGGTCGTCGCGGCTATTTCGTCGGGCATCGTCGTGGGCATCTTCACCGGGCGGTTACCGCATCGGCGGTCACGGCTGGTGCTCGGCATCATCGGCGCGCTCACGTTGGCCTGGACTGTGGTTCTTGCCCTGCCGCATTGCGCGCCGCTGTGGCTGCTCATCACGCTGATCGTGGTCATCTCCGTTGGCGGCCCCGGCTCCATGGTGGGCTTCGACTTCGCGCGCACTTTCAATCCGAGCGCGACGCTGGGCACCGCTCAGGGCATGGTCAACATGGGCGGCTTCGTCGCCTCGCTGTTGGTCATGCAGGCGATGGGTCTGATCCTCGACGCCGCAGGCGATTTCTCGTTCGACTCTTTCCGGCTCGCCTGGACTGTCCAGTACGCGGTGTGGATCCTCGCCGTGGTCGGCATTCTGATCACCCGCCGCAAGGCACGCCGGCTGATGCGGATCGAACAAGAACGAATGCTGTTGGAGGGTTTCGAAGCCACGCCGGCGACGCGATAACTGCTAGCGATTGCGGGCTGTCGAGCGCCGGTTGGCCTTCTTGATCGCCGACACCAGCTCGTTCTTGCTCATCGTCGAGCGCCCCGAAATATCGAGCTTGCGCGCGACGTCGACAAGGTGCTTCTTTGACGCGTTCGCGTTGACACCCTCCGCGGCCGAGCCCTTCGCATTCGGTCCGCCACTGCGGGCCCGCTGATCCGACGGTCCCTTCTGCGACTTGGCTTCCCAGTGGTCGCCGACCTTTTCGAAGCTGTGCTTCAGTGCGCTATAGGCGACGCGATGCGCGCGCTGGCCTTCGCCGTACTCCTTGACCGCCGCGTCGTGAGCCTTCGCGAATGTGCGCTGCGCCTTGGCCGGCGACTTTTGCAGCGTGCTCGGCAGCTCGCTCTTCTTGGCAGTGCCGCTTGTCGTTGTCTTCGGCATCTCAAAGCTCCTCGTGGACTACTGAAGTTGGGCACCGCCGAGGCGCATCGCCGAGATCCACCAGCACCGAAAGGTGGCTGGGGCCGCTTCTTGACCGCTGACCTCGTGGTGCGACCTCAAACGGCTGTTGTAAGGCTTACCCGGATGGCATGCAGCTAAACCACCTAAGCAAGCGGCTACTCGTCACTGGCCAGGCTTCTCTCAATCGCCTCCGCCGCATGCCGATGCCCCACCAATTCGTAACCGAGGACGGTGACCAAGGGCGCCAGCGTGACGACGAGCAGACAGTTGGCCATCGATATGCCCGCGTCGGCCATCCACACCGCGGCCGCAAGTACCACCCCCGTCAGCGCAAGGAGTAGCAAGTGGAAGGTGTCCACCGTCCGCACCAACACCGCGTAAAGGACGTAGATGGAGGCGATGTACACGGCGACCGGAACGGCCACGGACAACACCGTTTCGACCGAACTGAGCTTGGAGTGGTGCTCGATGTAGTACGCGGCAGCGTGCAGGCCGGCGCCCGTCGCAACGATTCCCCCCAGCGTCGCGATGGGCAGATAGCCGAACCAGAACGACCGTTCCCGATACGTGTGGAGCAGGTCCGCCTGCGGCAGTAGGAAGTACGTCCACCACATGCCGAACGTGAGCCCGATGCCTGCGACCGCGACGAACGCGGCATCGAACGTCCAGCCCTGCGCGCCGACCACCGCCGACACCGAGGCGACCGTACCGGTCACACCCTCGCCGAGCGCGATGATCGTCAGCAGGCCATAGCGTTCGGTGATGTGGTGCGCGTGCCACGGCGTACCACCCTTGCGGGTCTCCGCGAGGATCGGACCCAACACCTCCACCCCGATCAACAACGCGATGACCACAAAGGTCATGGGCACCGACGTGTGCAGAAAAATGCTGGCGATCCAGCCGAGCTGCGCGACGGTGACGAACGCAACGTACGTCAGGCACGCCGAGCGGCGGTCCGGATCCTGTTTAGCCGCGCGTAACCACTGCCCCACCAAAGAAATTCGCATCACCACATAGCCGGCCACCATGACTCGGTTGTCGACGTGGTCGCCGTGCTCAATCGAGGCGTACATCTTCGGGAAGCCCAGCGCAAGGATGATGACGCCCACCATCTGCAACATGGTCATCACCCGGTAGATCCAGTCATCGGTGTCGTAGGCCGATGCGAACCACGCGAAGTTGATCCACGCCCAGCAGATGGCGAAGGCTGCGAATGAGAAGGCGAGCAGGCCCGCGCCGATATGGTTCTCGGCCAGCATGTGCGCGAATTCGTTCGCGGCGATGCTGAACCCGACGACGAACGTCAGGTCGAAGAGCAGCTCCAGCGGCGTGGCCACCCGGTGCTCCTCGTGCGGGTCGCGCCCCGACATTCGTCGAATCCGATGCTGTGCCGGATTCGAAGCCGGCTTCGATGGCCGCGGCTCACTCATTGGTCCCGTCCTCTCACGGCTACATTTCACCCCATGAGAGGCGCGAAGAAGTTGGTGGTCGGTGCGAGCGGTTTCCTCGGCTCCCATGTCACCCGGCAGTTGGTCGACGGCGGCGACGACGTTCGGGTGCTGATCCGCCGGACCAGCTCGACGAAGGCGATCGAGGATCTTGGTGTTGAGTACCACTACGGCGACATCTTCGACGACGCCGCATTGCGCGCCGCCATGGTCGGCTGTGACGACGTCTTCTACTGCGTTGTCGACACCCGCGCGTGGCTGCGGGACCCGGCGCCGCTGTTCCGCACCAACGTCGAAGGCCTGCGGCACGTGCTGGACGCGGCGGCGGACGCCGCGCTACGTCGTTTCGTGTTCACCAGCACCATCGGCACGATCGGCATACCCGCCGAACGTAGGCCCGCGACCGAGGACGACGAGTTCAACTGGGCGGATAAGGGTGGCGCCTACGTCCGGTCGCGCGTCGAGGCGGAGAACCTGGTGATGCGCTATGCCAGGGACCGTGGGCTGCCCGCGGTGGCGATGTGCGTCTCGAACACGTACGGCCCCCGCGACTGGCAACCGACGCCTCACGGGAAGCTGCTCGCGCTCGCCGCCGCCGGAAAACT
>JAJKIB010000412.1 GCA_021154745.1 Mycobacterium sp. | reverse complement strand
GCCCTCAGGTGTTGCGACCGGTCAGCGCGTCCCGCATGCGGTCGATGAGACCCACGCCAGGACCGAGGATCTTGTTGGCCGGCGGGCGGTCGGGCGCCGACGGATGCGGTCGCGTCGGCGCCATCTTCTTGCTCTTCTCGAACTTCTCACCCAGTTCGCGCAGCTCTGCGGAATCGCATGCATCGCGCAACTTCGGCAACAGGTCGCTCTCTTCCTCCTCGACGTGATGGCGAATGGCGTCTATCAGCTGGCGAGTCAACTCGTCGAATGTAGGGTCCTCGGGATCGGTTTCTTCGAGCGACTTCATCACGCGTTCGGCCTTGCCGTGTTCTTCCAGCTCATGGTCGGCGACCTTGTCACCGTCGGGCAGCACCCGCCGCGCAACCGGGTAGAGGTACTGCTCTTCGGCGACCGAGTGGCGCACCAGCTCGGTGATGACGTGCTCGACGAGGTCGCGCTTATTGCCACCGCCGCCCTTCTCGATCTCGGCGAAAACCTCCTCGACCTCGCGATGGTCGGTGATGATGTCGTCGACGATGTCCTGTTGGGGTGCAGTGGTCATGGCTCCTCCTCGGTCCGTGGCTGCGAGCTACCCAGGATGGTTATGGCTAAACACTGTCGGAGGTTTCCGGTGACGAGGCACGGTACAACCGCAATAATCGGGAACGTGGAGCGGCGACGAGACGGCCAGGATGCCCGATCCCCGATGGCGCTCCTCAAGGAGTTGCCCGCGCTGGTGGTGCTGGAACGGTTTCCCGTGCCTGTGCTGGCGATCGCGGAGGATGGCACCATCCTGTTCGCCAACGAGGCATTCGCCGACATGCTGGGCTACTCCGCCGAAGCGGTCACGGCGTTGAAGTTCCGGGAGATCTTCCACACCATGCCCGCCGAGGAATCCGCCGTATCGGTGGTGCGTGCCCACGCAGACCTGATTGTCGAACTCGTACACCGCGACGGCTCCATCGTTCGCGCCCAAATGAGCAAGTCTGCGTTGCTGCGCGGTGACGACCCGGTGGCATTGGCGACGTTCCAGGACCTGACCGAGCGGTTGTGGGTCGACGAGCTGTAGCTAATCGGCCACCGTTTCAGCGGAGTGCCGCAGCGCTTCGCGCGCCAGAAACTCGTCGAAGTAGGACGACGACTCCTGGCTGACGATCGCCGGGAGCAGCACCTTCCACGTCTGCGCGACGTACTGCAAGACGTCGGCGCCGGCCGTCGTCGCGTTCGCGAGCAATTCCGCCCCCAGCATGGAGCCGACGATCGTCTCCCCGACCGCCTGCGCATCCAGATCGCCACGAAGATCGCCCTCGTCGATTGCTTGCCGTGTGCACTCCGTCATCTCCGCCGTCCAGCCGCCGTACGTGCGTGCGGCCGCGTCGTTGAACTCGCCGAAGGCACGCAAGAGTTGCATTCCGCTACGGGCGATCTGGTCGGTGCTCATCAGGTCTGCAACGACGAACACTCCGTGGATGATGGTTTCCAGTGCGGGCGCAGAGGATGACGTGATGCTTCTAAACGCCTCGGACAGGCGAGCGCTACCCTCTTCGATGATCGCCGTCGCGAGCGATTCCTTTGACTCGAAGTGGTAGTAGAGCGCGCCTTTCGTCATCTCGGCGCGGTCGATGATGTCACCCAATCCGGTGGCCGGATAACCGATTTCGTTGAATAACTCAACCGCGGAGGTGATGATCTTGCTGCGGGTGGCCTCGGATCGCGCCTGGCGCACCATTGTCCGAATACCTCCGGAAGTCCTGTCGGCCTACCTAGGGTGGCGATGGCCTGAAATGGCATCGTAAGTCATCCGCTCAAAGCGGTGTCGCCCTCTTCATCGCAACGGCGGTGCGCCGCTTGATGAACTGGTTGAGGTAGTCGATTCGCTCAGGCTTGACGAAACCCGGCAGCACGAGCACCCACAGCTTCTCCAGGTCGCGTAGAAATCGCTCCGGCTCGGCGAGATTGCTCGTCTGCCGCAGACCGAGGTACATCGACACCAGCAGCCTCGCAATGCCGTCGGAGTCGCGGTCCGCGATGAGGTCGCCGTCTCTGATGGCCTTGCGTGCGATGGCGGCGAAGGCCGTTACCCACTGCCCGTGGATGTCACCCTGCAGGCCGTCGGTGCGGCCAATGGACTCGAGGAGATTCAAGCCGGCTCGAGCACTCTCGTCGCCGATGTCCTCCACGGCGACGAGATAGGAGATGTCGATCAGAGTCTCGAGACCCGACAGCTTTCGCGCGAGCAGCTGGTCAACTGAGGCTCGGCCCGCCGCGGCGCGGTGCTCGATGATCGCCGAAGCGAGCGCGTGCTTGGACCGGAAATGGAAGTACATCGCACCCTTGGTGACTTCCGCGTCGGCGAGGATGTCGTCGAGGCTGACCAAGCTGTATGACTTGCGCGCGAACTGCCGCGACGCCGCGCGGAGGATCTGCAGCCGTGTGGTGTCCGCGCGTCTATCGAGCTGTTCGGTCACTTCCCGACCTCGGAATCTGGACAGTGGCGCCGGTGAGCAAGTAATCGTGGTTTCCGTAAATTAAACAATCACCCGATTGTTTCACCATCGCCCCCGAAAAGGCAGATGCGCCGGCGTTGCACGGCAAACCCGTCCACGGCCCTCCTTGATGCGCCTCGACGCCCCGAATCTAAGGCAAACAAATCCACCATACTCTAAGTCATTTTAGGGCCTGCATAACAGCCAAAAAGTATGTAAGGTACTAGTTGTGATGACTCTTGGTCCGGCGCAAGCCGGGCGACCTCTAACGGCGAATTCCGAGGTCAGCAGGCCCGTTTCGCGGCGTATTCCGCTATCGCCGAGCAATTCGCAGTGGTGTTTTCAGTCTGTTGCCATAGTTCGCGTTGGCAAACCCCCTCGACCCCCCGCACGGGGTGCGGCGACTTCATGTCGGCCGTTCGTATTACCCATGCAATCCGTCGAGCGTGACGCCCGAAACTATGACCAGAGCGCGTCCCACGCGGTAGTGAAGGCTGCGTTGTCGGTATCGGTGTCGGACGATTTAGCAATACCGAGGTAATTAACGGTGAAGTGGGACGAAGAAGTCGACGTGGTAAGCACCGGCGCCGGGATCGCCGGGCTGGCCCACGCGGTGGCGATCGTGGATAAGGGCGGTGAGGTTTTCGTCGCCGATTCACGCGACAACGCCGAACCACACGGGACGTCGGTCGCCGTCCGTTCGCGCGTCGACCGGCTGCATTGGTTCGAGGTGGACGTTCGCGATCCGGAGACCAACGAGTACTTCGCAGCCCTGTCATCCGACCTCGGCCCGCTGACCCGGTCTGCACGGGATGTCGACGTCCCGATCAGGGTCATGGACCACGATGAGCCGGTCGATCCGACCGGTGTCGTTGCGCCGTTTCTCGGCGCCCGCCTCAGGGACTGGGCCGCACGCTGCCTGGTATCACCGTACGGATACCTCTACACCAGCGTGTCTGATTTTCGGTCGACGCCGCTGCGCACCGTCGACGGCGACTCACTTCAGGTCACTGAAATCGGCTCGGTCACAACCGATCCCACCAATGTCGCTGGGTCGGTTCTGGATTGGCTCGCCGCACAGGCCCGCGACCGGCGCCTCGAGGTTCATCAGGCCACCTCGCTACAGCGAATCGTCTTCGAGGAGGGCGACGTGGTTGGCGCCGTGTTCACGACTTCGGATGGCCCGCTGGCCGTGCGTGCCCGCCACGGTGTGACCGTCGCCAGCGGTGGGCCACAGAGTTCAATGGCCTCCGGCCAGCCGTTGCCCGCCGAGGGGGCAACGCTTCGCATATGCCTGGTCGGCCAGACCGCCAGCCGTTTCGGTCGCCTCGAACTGCTGACCTCCGAACCGGTCCCAGGAGGCGCCGCCTCCAACTGTCGTGCGGTGAACCGTCAGTTACATGCCCATCTGCATGAGACGCACAGCCACCTACACACGTGGCGCTGCGGAAAAGTCAACGGGTATCCGTCCCCGGGCCAGTAGGGCCTCCATCGCATCCCCGACGACGGGGCGCGACAACAGGAATCCTTGCGCGCGGTAACACCCGTGGCGCAGCAGCGTCAGTGCGGCGGTTTCAGTCTCGACTCCCTCGGCGACCAGCTGCAATCCGAACGCCTCCGCAAGCGCGATGATCGCCCTCACGATCGCTAGATCGCCGGCATTGGTGCCGAGGTCGCGGACGAACCCTCTGTCGATCTTCAGTGTGTCGACCGGAAGCGACTTCAGATGCGACAGCACGCTATAGCCGGTGCCGAAATCGTCGATGGCGACCTGGACGCCGGCCGCTTTGAGCCCGGCGAGCGTGATCCGGGTCGTCTCGATGTCTTGAACCACAATGCTTTCGGTGATCTCCAGGCATACCGACCGGCCGTCGAGACCGAATTCGGAGATGATGCCGGCGACCGATTCGACGAAACCGTCGGTGACCAACTGAACCGGCGATACGTTGATGCGCAGCACTGCGTCCTGGCCCACGCCGCGGGAGCGCCACCGCGCGAACTCCGTACAAGCCGACCGCATCACCCAGCGGCCCAATTCCCCTGCCAGATTTATCGATTCGGCGACACCGATGAACGAGTCGGGCGAGAGTAGTCCCCGGGTGGGATGCTCCCACCGCACCAGCGCCTCGGCGGCCAGGATCTCACCGGTGCGCATGTCGACCTCGGGCAGGTAATGCAACAGCAACGAGCCGTTTTCGATCACACTCTGCAGATGAAGCTCGATGTCGTTGCGAAATTCGCTATCCAGCGACATGTCGTCGGAGAACACCGCGACTTTGTTGCCGCCGGAGCTCTTGGCGGTGAGTACCGCCTGATCCGCACGGCGGAGAAGGTCTGATGTGGTGTCGCGACCCGGAACACCCAGTGCCACACCGATGCTCACCGTGCGTGTCAGCATCTCCCCGTCGATGGCCACCCGTTCGCAGAGCGTCCGCTGCAGGCGATAGGCCAGCGCCTCGGCGGTGTCGGCATCCATCGGCGCTGCCGGTACGACGACGAACTCGTCGCCACCGAGCCGGGCGATCAGGTTCGGGCCGTCGGCGCCATCGCGCAACCGCTCGGCAAGGACGCGGATGAACCAGTCGCCGGCCGTATGGCCGAGATAGTCGTTGATGGCCTTTAATCGGTCCAGGTCGAAGAACAACGCCGATACCGGCCCCGGCTGCCCGGCGGCGAGTCTGGCGTCGAGGTGTGCCAGCAGTGCGCGGCGATTGTGCAGTCCGGTCAGGTCGTCATGTTCGGCAAGGTAGCGCAGCTGTTCCTCGGCGAGCACACGGGCCTGCACCTGCGCGAACAGCGAAGCGATCGCCTTGAGAGCGTTGAGTTCTGCGGGTGACCAGTCGCGGTCGCCGAATTTGACGAAGCCGAGCACGCCCGTCGTGACGTCGCCGGACAACAGCGGCACACACGCCATCGAGGTGGCGGGGATGTGCTTGCTTTCGGTGGTGGTGTGTTGGTAGTCGTCGGTGGCCGGCTCCGGACGGAAAACGATCGGTTCCTTCTGACGCTCGGCGAGGGCGAAAACCGGATCAGCATCGGCGAAGTAAACGACGGCGAGCGGGTCTGGGTCAGGGATTCCGGGGCGGACCGGCCACTCGGCAACCAGTATCGAGGCGTGGATGCGGTGATCATTGTGGCGCAGGAAGCTGACGTCCACATCGAAATACTCGACGAGGTCGGCCAGCACTCGTTGACTCACCTCGGCCGAGGTCGCTGCGTTTACCCCCATCAGTTCGGTAGCGACTGAC
This sequence comes from Mycobacterium sp., assembly GCA_021154745.1. GTDB lineage: Bacteria > Actinomycetota > Actinomycetes > Mycobacteriales > Mycobacteriaceae > Mycobacterium. The sequence continues at coordinate 651 of JAJKIB010000412.1, read as the reverse complement.
GTAACGACCAGTTCCAGGCTGCTTGGCACCTGACCTCCGTATCGGCGTCAGCCCAGGGGTGACGAAACCCGATGTAGCCCGCGCCGCCGGCTGGCTACCGACGGTCGCGGTGCGCGACTAAACCTGAATACCAGCACCTGCGACTCTCCTGCCTCGGTGTTGGCCAGCTTGCGGAAATTGTATTGCAGATCGCGCAGCTCCCCGGCGAAAGCAGGTGAGAGCTCGCGGAGATCCTCATCGTCGTGCGCATGCAGGAACGCGGATGAAACCGATTGGACTGCAAGCCCATGCTCTTGTGCGTGCAGCCGTGGCGTCAGGTAACGGATGCGATCGGCCGCGGCCAGGGTCGCTGCAGCCCGGTCAAGCTCCGCGGACCCGCTGAGAATCTGAAGCCGGGCGCCCTCGTTTCGCGCGGCCACGCCGAGCAGCTCGAGGATCTGGGCGGGAATCGGGATGCGATCACCGCGGTGCCGGTTCGTCTCCCGGTGCAGCATCGCGTCGTAAATCGCGGCGAGTTCCGGGTCATCGCCCGCCGCAAGCTGCACGATCGCGCTAAGGGGTGATGCTTCATCCCGGGCGCGCGGTTGGCTGCGGCGGCGACGATCTCGGAGGTCCCGGCCGGGCCTTCCTGTTCTGCCGGCTCGTCAACCG
>JAJKIB010000411.1 GCA_021154745.1 Mycobacterium sp. | reverse complement strand
GGCTGATCACATTGCTCCTCGCGCGAGCGCTCGTCGCTCCACTAGGCCTCGACCTCTTCGGAATGTTCGCGGCTGACCTCGACCATGAAGTTGGCGAAGTACCCGGTCAGTTGCGGGTCGGACATCATCTGCCACTTCGGCGCCAACAGTTTCATGTAGCGCTCGACGTAGAGGAACTGCTTGCCGATCAGCACCAGCTCACGGGGCAGCTTGACGTCGTAAGCGTCCGCCAAAGTCGAGAGCTGCCTGCCGATTTCGGCGTAGCTCATATCGCCCAGCGTCGACATCGTCAACGGGGTCGCGAACCTCTCTAGATCCTTCGCGGCCTGCGCCTCGGGCTTGACGTTCCCGACTGCGCCCATCATGACGACGATCTTGCCCGCCGTGGCGTGGTCCTTCTTGACCAGCAGCGCGTAAACCAGCTCCCTGAGGAGCCAGCGCGTGCGGGGATCGACGCGGCCCATGATGCCGAAGTCGAAGAACACGATCTTGCCGTCGGGGTCGACATACAGGTTGCCGGCGTGGAGGTCGCCGTGGAACAGCCCGTGCCGCAGGCCGCCCTCGAAGACGCTGAACAGCAACGCTTTAACGAGTTCTGTGCCGTCGAAGCCAGCCTTGCGGATGGCGGCGGCGTCGTCGATGCGGATGCCCTGGATGCGTTCCATCGTCAGGACGCGCTCGCTCGTCAGGTCCCAGTAAACCTGCGGGACGCGGATGTTGCGGCCCAGCGGCGAGGCGTGCATGTGCGACACCCAGGCGTCCATCGACTGCGCCTCGAGCCGGAAGTCGAGCTCCTCGGCCAGGTTGTCGGCGAAGTCGGCGACGACGTCCTGGGCGGAAAGGCGCCGACCGAGCTTGGCCAGCTCGACGATCTGCGCCCCTCGCTTGAGAATCTGCAGGTCTGCCGCGACCCGACGACGAATGCCTGGTCGCTGGATCTTGACGACCACCTCCTCGCCGCTGTGCAGGGTCGCGTAGTGCACCTGCGCGATCGACGCCGACGCGAACGGCGTCTCCTCGAATGTCTTGAACAGCTTGGTGGGCTCGTCGCCGAGCTCCTTGGAGAACAGCTTGTGGATCTCGTCGGGGTTGGCGGGCGGGACGGCGTCGAGCAGGCTGCGGAACTCCCTGCTCAGTGGCTCGCCGAAAGCGCCAGGGCTGGACGCGATGATCTGGCCGAACTTGACGTAGGTGGGGCCCAGATCGGCGAACGTCTGCGGGATCTGCTTGATGATCTTTTGCTGCAACGAGCCGCGGCCGGCGAGCTTGCTGACGACCCGCGCCCCGGTCCGGGTTATCTGCCAACCCGTAACGCCGATGCGGGCAGCCTCGACGGGCAATGGCACCCGGTCCAGCTTTGCTACCTCGCGGTGCTTGGTCGTACTCATCGTGCCAGTGTCTCAAATGGCGCGTAGCCGGGAAAAATTCGTGTGGACCGGGTCACACTTCGGCGAAGTTCTCCGCCAGCGCCTCGATGACGGGCCGCCACACCGGCTCGGGTAGATCATGTCCCATTCCGTCCACCACTACGTAGCGTGCCCCCTCGATTGCGCGGGCGACATTGCGGCCGTTTCGGGGCCGCACCATCGGATCCTCGGAGCCGTGGATGACGACGGTCGGCGCGGTGATGCGCCGGGTGTAGCGCATCAGGCTGCCGGTGCCGAGGATCGCGTCGAACTGGCGCAGCATGCCCTGCGGGTAGTCGCCGCGGGCCGTCAGCTCCTCGACGCGGCGGCGCAATTGATCAACCGGCGGAAGGAAATTGGGGCCGTTGATCACCGAGATGTTGCGCACCTCGGTGGCGAGTTTGTCCTCGACGGGCGCGTCCTTGGGCGGTGCGCTGAACGCCAGCCTTATCACCCGCCACTTTGGAATCGACGACATCGGTTTGCCTGCGCTCGTCATGATCAGGCCAAGCGATTGGATCCGGTCGGGGTGGGCGCCGGCCAGCACCTGGGCGATCATCCCGCCCATCGAGGCGCCGACGACGTGCGCGCGGTCGATGCCGAGGTGATCGACCAACCCCTTGACGTCCTCGGCCAGGTCGACCAGCGTGTACGGCACCGGGCTGGTCCGGCCGAGGGCGTAGCGCAACACTCGCGGGTAGACCGAGCCTTTGGCCCGCAGTCCGTTCATCTTGGTCGACAGACCGGTGTCGCGGTGGTCGAACCGGATCACCCGATAGCCGCAGCGCACCAGCTGCGCGCAAAACCCGTCGGGCCACATCGGTAGCTGCGCGCCGACCCCCATGATCAGAAGGACCGGCGGGGCGGCAGGATCGCCGAGGTCTTCATAGAAGATCTCGACGCCCTCGCCGCACGCCGCGGTCCCGCTTCGGGTTTGCACTCTGTCTGTCTACACCGTTGCCGGTTTCCATGGCTTGATCCACTCCGTCTCTTCCCAGCCTTCGACCCCGGCGACCAACTCGTAAAGCGTTGCACCGTCGATGGATTCGCGGATGATGTCGGCTTGGCCGGAATGCCGGGCGAGTTCGTTGATCAGGTGGTGGATCACCCAGCGCACCGTCCAGTTGTCGATGTCCTTGGGGAACCACGGCACGTCGTGGGGCACCGGCACCGCCGTATCGAGGTCGGCCGAGGCCAGGATCCGCAACGTTTCGGCATTCTGTGCCGTGAACTTGTCGAGAAGCTCGGAGAGCGATTCGTCCTCACGCATGACGTACTCGTCTTGATAGCTGGCGACGATCTCTTCGAAGGGTCGGGTGTCCTGCGGCGGAAAGCCCGGTGCGGACTTGACGCGCTCCATCCACGCTCGCTGTACGCCCGTAGCGTGCTTGATGAGGCCGCCGATCGACAGCGTGCTCACCGTCGGAGTCGAGCGGGCCTGTTCGTCGGAAAGCCCGAACGCCACGGCGGGATATGAGCTGTGGTGGTATTCGAGGAACACTCGCAACGCGTCACGCTCATCGCCGACGAGCGGGGCTTGTCCTGGCATACCTACTTCTCCTTCTTGTTGGTGGTGTGTGCGTAAAGATCGCGGATGCAGGCGATCTCGGCGCCGTGGTGAATGAACTCGCGGTTGATGTGCAGGATAAGTTCCAACATCGAATGCTCCGCCCACGGGCCTTCACTGGGTCCGATGGGCAGCTTTAGCGCCTCCACGTCGAGTCCGCGCACGCCGGCGATCCAGTTCGCGTATGCGTCGTCCAGCTGCCGCAGCGCCGTCTTCGCGTCGGTGGCGTAGTTCCAGGACTGGTAGTCCGCTGGCGGGCCGCCGAAGTGGGAGTGGTTGCGCATCGCGAGCACGCCGACGATGACGTGGGCGAGGCGCCACGCGATCGTCGTGAACGGCGCCGGCTGCGGCTGCGGGAACGTGAAGTCGATCGTGCCGTCGGGATGAACCGTCCAGCAGTCCGGCACCGGCTGCCAGAAGTACTCGTCATCGGTCAGACCGTCCAGCCGCGGGCGCAACTGATTGGTCCAGTGATAGTCGATTTGGTCGGCCAGTTGGGTGATCAGATCGGTCATGACTACAGCCTGACAGCATCAGCGGACAGGTTCTGTCCTATGACTGTGTCAAGGTGGTGGTGTGTCCGAAACGACGAGCCGGGTGCTGCAGCTGCTCGGGTTGCTGCAGTCGCGCCGGGTGTGGACGGGTGACGAGCTGGCCGAGCGGCTCGCTGTGACCACACGCAGCGTGCGCCGCGACGTGGAACGGCTGCGCGACCTCGGCTACCCGGTACACGCCAGCAAGGGCCACGGCGGCGGCTATCAGCTGGGCGCAGGCGCGGCGTTGCCGCCGCTGCTGCTCGACCCCGACGAGGCGGTCGCCATGGCGGTCTGCCTGCGGCTGGCCGCGGGCGGCAGCGTCGCAGGCGTCGGCGAATCGGCGCTGCGCGCACTGAGCAAGCTCGACCAGGTGATGCCCGCGCGGCTGCGGTCGCAGGTGGCCGCCGTGCACGGCGCGACGGTCACGCTGCCGTCGAACTATTCGGACTCACCCGTCGAGCCGGAGGTGCTGATGACGCTGGCGCGGGCCTGCCGCGACCACGAGCACGTCACGGCCGGTTACGTCGACCGGGGAGGCAGCGCGACCGAGCGGCGGCTGGAGCCCTATCAGCTGGTGACGACGGGCCGGCGCTGGTATCTGCTGGCCTATGACCGTGATCGCCAGGACTGGCGCAGCCTGCGGCTGGACCGGATGGCCGATGTGCGGGCGCTCGGCAGCACGTTCACACCGCGACAGGCGCCCGATGCGGCGGCCTACGTGCGGCACGCGATCAGCGCGTCGCCCTACCGCTACGTCGCCCGGGTTCGCTACCAAGCGCCCGAACACGTGGTGGCGCAGCATTTTTCCGCCGCGTCGGTCGGCATCGAGGCGGACGGCCCTGACGCGTGCATCGTCACCGCGGGTGCCGACGATCCGGAGCGCATGGTGTTCTACCTGGCGCTGCCGGGGTGCGAGTTCGAGGTGCTGGAGCCCCCGGAGGTGGTACGGGCAATCGGATTGCTCGCCGAGCGGTTGCGCCGCGCCGCAGGTTAGGCGGTGATCCCAAGGCGGTCGGTGAGGAACAGGAACGCCGCGGCGAAATCGTTGTCGGCCGTGTCGTTGCGGACCTTGTTCCAGTTCACCTGCTCGCGCACTGCGCGAACGGCAGGCAGCAGGGCGCCGAAATCGCAGTGATGTTCGTGCAGGGACGACAGCTTCTCGGTCACCACTTGGGTCGGTGGCAACACCGGCATCGCGATCGCGAGCACCTCGACCACATCGGCGTCGCGGACCGTCGACGGGTCGACCGGCACGCCGTTGAGCCGGTGCAGCACGTCCACGACCACGTCTTGAATGCAGGCCTTGAACAGCCAGTCCTCCGGAGGGTCGTCGATCCGGAAGCCGGCCTCCTCGAGCGTCTTGGCCGCCGTCTCCGCGTCCTCCTCGGCGACGACGAAATCGACGTCGTGCACGGGTTCCGGGCCGCCGTGCACCCACAGCGCATAACTCCCCGCGAGGGCGAACTCGGGCCCATGCGCCTTGAGGGCCGACGCGGCACGCTTGAGCGCGTCGCGCAGTCCATCATTTCGGGCAAGTACATCGGAATCGGTCATCGTGGGTATGGAGTACCCATGGAGATCCGGATGGCCACGTTCAACATCCTGCACGGACGCAGCGTTCACGACGGGGCAGTCCACACGGACCGATTCGTCGACTCGATCAAGCAACTCGACCCCGACATTCTCGCGTTGCAGGAGGTCGACTGCGACCAGCCGCGCTCGGGCAATGCGGACCTGACCGCGGTTGCGGCCGAAGCGATGGGTGCGGTCAGCCACCGATTCGTCGCGGCGATCAACGGCACCCCTGGAGCGACCTGGATGGCTGCGACAGGTCGCGAACAGCCTGGTTCCGCCGCCTACGGCATCGCCTTGTTGTCGCGTTTTTTAGCGTCGACGTGGCAGGTCGTGCACTTGCCGCGCATTCCAATGCGGTTCCCCATGTATCTGCCGGGGCCGCGCAGGGTGATGGTCGTTCACGAGGAGCCCAGGGCGGCGATGATCGGAGAGCTGGACACCCCGCTCGGCCCGTTGACTATCGCCAATACCCACCTGTCGTTCGTGCCCGGCTGGAACCGGGTACAACTTCGGCGGCTGATCCGCGACCTGCGCGGCTTCCCCGGCCCCCGGGTATTGATGGGCGATCTCAACATGACGCCGCCGTCGCCGCGCCGCTGGAGTCGGATGTGGTCGCTGGGTGAGGCGACAACGTTCCCGGCGGACGAACCCTGCCATCAGCTGGACCACATCCTCACCGACGACCGCGCGTTGCGCGTCGAAGCGTGCTCGGCACCGCGGTTGCCGGTTTCGGACCATCGGGCGCTTGTCGTCGACATCTCGAGGGCGTGAGGTTGTGGATAAGCGATTCCGCTCGGTAGACGAACAGCTTGCCTAAATCAAAGACCTCGTCGTCGGTCGTCGAAATGGTCTGTAGCGCACCGTAGTGTTCGTGTCGTGCACGTCATCTCCGCGGAGTCGACGGAGCTGTTCACCGGGCCGCCGGACGCTCCACTTCAGCTGGTGCGGGTCACCCATACCGGCGGTGCGGCGGAGGTCCGCGTCGAGGGCGACGGTCTGACCACACCGACACCCGCGATAGCTGACGCCGCCGCCGGGACAGTCGAAGTCCCCGTGGCTGTTTCGCGTCCGGTCGTCGGCGAGCAGCGGTCGGCGCGGGTGCTGACCGGCGATGCGCGAACGCCCTTCGTGTTCACCGTCGCGGAACCCGGCTGGACCATGTACATGATCAGCCACTTCCACTACGACCCCGTCTGGTGGAACACCCAGGGCGCCTACACCAGCGTGTGGAGCGAGGATCCGCCGGGCCGGTGCCGTCAGACCAACGGTTTCGATCTGGTGCGCGCGCATCTCGAGATGGCGCGCCGTGATCCGGAGTACAAATTCGTGCTGGCCGAGGTCGACTACCTCAAGCCGTACTGGGACACCCGTCCCGAGGACCGCGACGACCTGCGGCGGTTCATCGCCGACGGCCGCGTCGAGGTGATGGGCGGCGCCTACAACGAGCCCAACACCAACCTGACCAGTCCCGAGACGACGATCCGAAACTTCGTGGCTGGCATGGGTTTTCAGCGCGATATCCTCGGCGCCGACCCGGGCACGGCGTGGCAACTGGATGTGTTCGGCCACGACCCGCAGTTTCCCGGGATGGCGGCCGACGCCGGGCTGACGTCCAGTTCGTGGGCCCGCGGCCCGCACCACCAGTGGGGACCAGTGGCAGGCGGCGGCGATCCCGGGCGCATGCAGTTCTCCAGCGAGTTCGAGTGGATCGCGCCATCCGGACGTGGGCTGCTGACGCACTACATGCCCGCGCACTACTCGGCTGGGTGGTGGATGGACTCGTCGGCGACGCTGCCCGAGGCAGAGCAGGCCACCTACGAGTTGTTCGCGACGCTGAAGACCGTTGCGCTGACACGCAATGTCCTGCTGCCGGTCGGCACCGACTACACGCCGCCGAACAAGTGGATCACCGACATTCACCGCGATTGGAACGCCCGCTATACCTGGCCACGGTTCGTGTGCGCGCTGCCGTGGGAGTTCTTCGCCGCCGTCCGCGCCGAACTTTCGGATCGTGGTGTCGCGGCATCGCCCCAGACCCGGGACATGAACCCGATCTATACCGGCAAGGACGTGTCGTACATCGACACCAAGCAAGCCAACCGCGCCGCCGAAGACGCGGTGCTCGACGCCGAACGATTCGCCGTGTTCGCGGGCCTGCTCGGCGGTGCCACGTATCCGCAGGCGGCGCTGGCCAAGGCGTGGGTGCAACTGGCCTACGGTGCACACCACGACGCGATCACCGGATCGGAATCCGATCAGGTGTACCTCGACCTGCTCACCGGTTGGCGTGACGCATGGGAACTGGGCAGCACGGCCCGCGACAACGCGCTTCGGCTGCTGTCCAGTGCGGTCGATGGCTCGGTGGTGGTATGGAATGCCTTGGCGCACAAGCGCACCGATGTGGTGACCGCACGACTCTCACGGCCGCTGGGGCCCGGGGTGCAGGTCCTCGACTGCGACGGCGCCGAACTGCCGGCGCATGTCGAGCATGGCGGGAGGTCGGTCAGCTGGCTGGCCCGCGCTGTGCCGTCGATCGGTTGGCAGTCCTACCGGCTGGCCTCCACGGATGCGCCCGCCGGCTGGGAGCCATTGGACGCCAATGCTTTCCCTGCAATCGCCAACGAATACTACCGGCTGCGGGTCGACCCGCAGCGTGGCGGCGGGGTCAGCTCGCTGGTCGAGGTCGCCTCAGGGCGCGAGCTGATCGCCGACGGCCGCGTCGGCAACGAGTTGGCTATCTACGACGAGTACCCGGCGCATCCGCAGGCAGGCGAGGGCCCATGGCACCTGTTGCCCAAGGGGCCTGTTGTTACCTCGTCCGCGGAGCCTGCGTCAGTGCTGGCGTACCGCGGACCGCTGGGCGAGCGGCTGGTGATCCGCGGCCGCATCGGTGATGTCTTGCGTTACACGCAGATCGTGACGCTGTGGCCGGGCGTGGCGCGCGTCGACTGCCGCACCACCGTCGACGAATTCACCGGTGCCGACCGTCTGCTGCGGCTACGCTGGCCCTGCCCGGTGCCGGGTGCGCTGCCGGTCAGCGAAGTCGGCGACGCGGTCATCGGCCGCGGCTTCGGTTTGATGCACGACGGCGATGGGTCGGTGGTTGACTCCACGCACCACCCGTGGACGCTGGACAACCCGGCGTATGGCTGGTTCGGTTTGTCCGCGGCGGCACGCGTGCGCGTCGGCGACGCGGTGCGCGCCGTGTCGGTCGCCGAGGTGGTGTCGCCGCGCGAATCGGCGTCGGCATCCTTGGCGCGTGAGCTCATGGTCGCGCTCGTCCGCGCCGGCGTCACCGCCACCTGCAGCAGCGCCGACAAGCCCCGGTACGGCGATCTGACCGTCGACTCCAATCTGCCCGACGCGCGGATCGCGCTCGGCGGCCCGGACCAAAACGACTTCACTGCAGCGGTTCTCGCCGAGGCGGACCCCGTCTACACCGAGGAACTGAAGCGACAGCTCTACACGAGCGGCGCGGCAAGGGTGTGGGTGCCGTCGATTTCGCCGTTGGCGGTGCAATGGGTGCCCGGCGCCGACTTGCGCGGCGTGCGCGCGCTACCGGTGTTGATCGTCGCGGGCGCAGACCTCGATGCCGCGGTGGCCTCCGTCGTCGACGATCTCGCCGACTTTGAGATCGTCGTCACCCAGGATGCGGCGTCGGAGCTGGAGCCGTTCGAATTCCGGACGGTCGCGGTGCTCAACCGCGGGATGCCGGGCTTCGCCGTGGATTCCGACGGCACCCTGCACATGTCGTTGATGCGGTCATGCACGGGATGGCCGTCCGGTACGTGGATCGACCCGCCGCGGCGCAACGCGCCGGACGGCTCGAATTTTCAATTGCAGCACTGGACGCACACCTTCGACTACGCGCTGGTCTCCGGCGACGGGGACTGGCGACAGGCGGATATCCCCGTCCGTAGCGCGGAGTTCTCGCGTCCGCTGTTGGCTGTCGCCGAAAATACCAGGGCGGCAGGGGGATTGCCCGCGTGGGGATCGCTGCTGGAGATCCAGCCGGCGGGCAAGGTGGCTCTCGGCGCGCTCAAGTCCGCGGGCAACCCGCTGGCTGCGGGGAGCGGTCAGCCCGTCGATCCCGCCGACGGTGTGGCGATGCGGCTGGTCGAAACATGCGGCGCCAGCACCGATGTCGTGGTCCGGTCCGGGTTGCGTCGCATCTCCGCCGCATCGCGCGTCGACCTGCTCGAGCAGCCTCGGGTTCAGGGACTTGCCTCGGACACGTTGATGCTGCACGGCTATGAGATAGCCACGGTGTTGACCCGGCTCAACATGCCACAGGTGCTCGAAGCGGACCATACGGTGCTGGCGCCCGACGCCGAAGCGGCGCAGCCGCTCTACGCGCGATACTGGCTGCACAACCGCGGTCCCGCCGCGCTCGGTGGTCTGCCTGCTGTCGCACACCTACATCCACAACACGTGGCGGTCGAGCCGAATTCGCAAGTGCTGCTTCGGCTCACCGTTTCCAGCGACAGCAGCGACGCGGCACTGCACGGCAAGGTGCGTCTGCTGTGCCCGGACGGTTGGAGCGCCGACCCGGCCGAGCTGTCGTTTGTCCTGCCGCCCGGCGAGTACCTTCAGACCGACGTCGGGTTGACGATGTCGCCCGATGCGCCGCCGGGGTTGTATCCGGTGCGCGCCGAGCTGGCCGTGACAGGAAGCGACGCAGCGTCGATACCGCCCGCGTGGCGCCAGGTGGTCGAGGACGTGTGCGTGGTGTCGGTCGACGCCCCAGCCGACATCGACGTGCTGCGACTGATCAGCGACCCCGAGCCGGTGGACGTGTTGGCAGGCGAGACCGCTCGGCTGGCCGTCACCGTCGGCACCGACGCGCGTGCGGACCTGGCGGTCGAGGCGCATCTGATCAGCCCGTGGGGAACATGGGAATGGATCGGCCCCGCCGCCGTCGGCCGCGAAATACCCGCCCGCGGAACGGTGGAACTCGGCTTCGACGTCGCGCCGCCGATCTGGGTGGAGCCCGGCCAGTGGTGGGCGCTGATCCGGGTCGGCTGCGCCGGCCGGCTTGTCTACTCGCCGGCAGTCGAGGTGAGGGTGCGATGAGCATCGCGGCGACGGTCGACGGTGTTCCGGTGTCGGTGGATGAGATCGACGCGCGCGAAGCGCGGTTGCGCGCCTGTCGGCTCGCGTCGTCGCTGCCGCGCCGTGGCACCAGCGAAGGCAGGCAGTTGCGCCGCTGGCTGACGCAGCTGCTGGTGACCGAGCGCGTGGTCGCGGTGGAGGCGGCGACGAGGGGATTGACCGCCGAGGGCGCGCCGAGCGAGGATGAGCTGCTGCCGGAGACGGCGACTCGGCTCGAGATAGGCAGCATTGCGGCATCGGTACTGGCCCATCCGCTGGCCCGGGCGCTGTTCGTGAGTGTGACGGCCGCCGTTGAGATCACCGACGCCGAAGTGCACGGCTACCTCGCGCGCAACCCGCGGCGCTTCGGTAGCACCGCCGCGATCGCCGACCACCTCCGTGGGGCCGCCCGTCGCCGCGCGTTCCGGCTCTGGCTGGACGCACGGTGCGCCGAATTAGTCGAGCTTGCACCGGGTTACGAGCATCCCGGCGACCCGCGTCAGCCCGACAACACCCACAGGCATTGATGGACCCCACGCTTGCGCTCGACATCGGCGGTACGAAGGTCGCCGCCGGGCTCGTCGACGCCGACGGCGCGCTGGTGCATCATGCCAAGCTGCCGACACCCGACGGCGACGCCGAAGCGGTATGGACAGTGGTCGATACGTTGGTCACCGAGGCCCTCGCAGCGGCGGGCGGACGCGTGCGCGGGGTCGGCATCTCGTCCGCCGGCCCGATCGACCTGCCGGCCGGCACCGTCAGCCCGATCAATATCACTGAATGGCAAGGCTTTCCGATCGTCGAGCGGGTCTCGACACTGACCGGTGCGCCCGTGCGGCTCGGCGGCGATGGGTTGTGCATGGCGCTGGGGGAGCGGTGGCGCGGCGCGGGCCGCGGTGCCCAGTTTCTGCTCGGCATGGTGGTGTCGACCGGCGTCGGCGGTGGGCTCGTGCTCGACGGCGCGCCCTACGACGGGCGAACCGGCAACGCCGGGCATGTCGGCCACGTCGTCGTCGACCCGGACGGCGGGCCGTGCTCGTGTGGCGGCCGTGGCTGCGTCGAGACGATCGCCGCGGGACCGCGGATGGCGCAGTGGGCCCGCGAGAACGGTTGGAATGCCCCGGCCGAGGCCGACGCGAAGGAACTCGCCGACGACGCGAACGCCGGCGACGCGGTCGCATTGCGGGCCTACCGCCGCGGCGCAACGGCAGTGGCGGCGATGATCGCGTCGGTGGGGGCGGTGTGCGACCTCGATCTCGTCGTCATCGGCGGCGGCGTGGCCAAATCCGGTGCGCTGCTGTTCGACCCGCTTCGTGAGGCGCTGACGGCCTACGCCCGGCTGACCTTCCTGCGCGGGCTGCGGGTGCTGCCCGCCGAACTCGGCGGCGACGCCGGCCTGGTCGGGGCGGCCGCTCTCCTCGACGCCTGAGGGGGCTTGCGCTCCATGTGCTTTCGGCCCCAGTCGCACAGGCTCTGCAGCACAGGAGCCAGCGTCATGCCGTACTCGGAAATCGAATAGTGCACACACGGGGGGACGGTTCCGGCGTCGTGGCGAATGAGGATGCCGCTGTCGACGAGTTCATGAAGGTGGCGAATGAGCATGCGCTCGGTAATGTCCGGGATGCTGCGGCGCAATTCAGCGGTGCGCATCGGGCCGTCGATCAGCCGCCAGAGGATGGTGCCCTTCCAGCGCCCGTCGATGACGGTCAGCGCGGTGTCGATCGGGCACTCGCTGATTTCCTTCTTCGACACTGCCATCGAGACCTCCTTGTACTGACTAATTTGTCAGTACCTTGTTTTGTGTCAGCATAACGGCCAGGGTCGAAGATGTGGAAGACATCGTCAACATCGTCGCTCTGACAATCACTGGTCCGATGGTCGGCGTCGAGATAGCCGTCGCGGCCTTCACCAATCCGATCTTCGATCGGCTGCCCGACGACGCATATCGGCTCGCGCGCAGTGATGGCAGTCGCGTGCTGGGCAGGGTGATGCCGTTCTG